>CAZEWV010000120.1:3907-7636 GCA_964516025.1 uncultured Eubacteriales bacterium | reverse complement strand
TCTGGGAAGATGATGGAGAAATCCGTTCACGGGGACGAGCGGGCATGGTTCCTCCTCTGGAGAGAGCGACACGGGGAGATCGAGCAAGTTTTCCTCGCTGGGGAAAACGAAGCGTGATTTCTAATCGACTTGCTACAAAACTCTAAAAAAATCATGGAATTGGGGATGCTGTCCCACAGCTATCCAAATTTCTCTAATTGTGATAAAATGCGACACCATGAAATCCCTTCTTGAAGACATCCTGGAACAGGTCCGCCAAGGCCAGATAACGGTCGACGAGGCCGTAAATAAATTAAAAGATTTTCCTTACCAGGATTTGGGATTTGCCAAAGTGGATCACCACCGTGAGTTGAGAAAAGGATTCCCTGAAATCATATATGGTCTTGGTAAGACAGAGGACCAGATAAAAAAAATAGCCAACGCCATTCTAGATAAAGGAAGCAATCTACTCATCACAAAAGTAGAAGAATCCGTTTATTTGAGTTTAAAGAAGAGTCTCCCGCAGCTTGACTACAATGATTTAGCCAAGGCCGCATTTCTCAAGCAAAAAGACCCTCCCTTGGGCCAGGGGAAAATCGTTATTATTACAGCCGGCACCTCAGATATCCCGGTTGCTGAAGAAGCCTTTGTCACCTGTGAAATATTGGGCAATACGGTGGAGAAACTCTATGATGTAGGTGTCGCCGGCCTTCACCGTTTATTTGGTGAAATGGATAAATTGAAGACGGCAAATGTGATCATCACCTTGGCGGGAATGGAAGGAGCGCTTCCCAGCGTTGTTGCAGGATTGACCAATATTCCGATTGTCGCCGTGCCAACGAGTGTTGGCTATGGAGCCAGCTTTAAGGGATTGGCGGCGCTTTTAGCCATGCTCAATTCTTGTCCGGGAGGGGTCGGAGTGGTCAACATAGATAATGGTTTTGGAGCCGCTTATCTGGCCAGCCTTATCAATCATCTCTAGCCTGAATAATTCAAAAAATATCGATATTTCACGTTATTCAGGTTAAATCAGGGTTTGATGAGAAAAAAAACATTAAAAAAAGTTAAAGAAATTACAGGAGTAGGAGTCCATTCCGGGCAAAAAGTCAATCTCACGCTCTACCCGTCAGATGCAGGATATATTGAATTTATCCGGACAGATCTAGGGACTGCAGCGATAAAAATAGATCCCAGAAGAATTGAAACGAAATTTTCTACAGCTTTGAGGGATAAAGACCAGACAATCCAAACCCTTGAACACCTGCTGGCTGTTTTATACGTGTTTGGCATTGACAGTTTAACCATTAAGCTTGATGGTATTGAAATTCCGATATTGGATGGGAGTGCAGAACCTTTTGTTAGGCTAATCCAGGATGGAGGCACTCGGGAGCTCTCAGAGGAAAAGAAGAAGATCACGATCCTCAAATCTTTTTGTGTCCAAGAAGGGGATGCATCTATAGTTGTGGAACCGGCTGCCGATTGTCATATCACTTATATTATCGAGTACGATCATCCCGTACTGAAAAGGCAGGACATTGACCTGTCTATCAACAAAGACGTGTTTATCAAAGAGATTGCTCCTGCCCGCACTTTTGGATTTCTGAAGGATGTGCCTGCAATTCGGTCTCAAGGATTTGCTTTGGGTGGATCCCTGGAGAATGCTATTGTTCTCGATGAAAAAGAAGTCATCAATGGGCCCCTACGTTTTCCGGATGAGTTTGTCCGGCACAAGGTTTTGGATTTTTTAGGGGATCTTTCGCTTCTTGGTTATTCAGTGACCGGACACTTTAAAGCCTGCAAAGCCGGACATTTTTTACATCACAAGCTTGTTCTCTTTATTCTAGATCATCCAGAGTATTGGTCTTTGAGTTAGGTCAAATTTCTAGTCAAAATTGTATCCAAAGTGCTGCTTATTCTTGTAATCTCTCTATGATTCTGATATAAAAAGGCTTAGCATAATATATATCAATATAGGGAGATAAACTGTGCCAAGTGAAAAAGAGAAAGCGAGAAAAGACATATACCAGAAAGCTTTGACGGCATTCGAGCAGGTTATGAAGGTTTTCCATAAGGGAGATTATAAAAAAGCGTCTGAATTACTTAGCGCCTATTTGGAAAAATATGACTCTGAGAATGAGCTTGTCGACCGTGCCAAGATGTATTTCAAAATCAGTAATGGTCGTGTGAAACAAGATAAAGTGGCATTAAAATCTTTTGATGATTATTATCAGAATGGAGTCTTTAGAGCCAACCAAGGTGACTATGAAACAGCTCTAGAAATGTTGATTAAGGCACAATCCATGAAGCCAAAAGAAGGAAAGATTTTTTATCTCATCTCTTCTGTCTATAGTCTGATGGACCAACCGGAGAAGTGTTTAGAGTATTTGGAACGCGCTATTGCACTTGATAGTTATTTTGCCGTTTTAGCTCAAAATGAAGAAGATTTTAGTTCCTTCAAAGAGGATGAAAAATTTAAACTCATCACAGGAGTGGAATGAAAAGAAGTTTTTTTGCTTTAATATTAGCAGCGGGGAAGGGAACTAGATTTAAATCAGAGAAAATAAAAGTTCTCCATACTCTTATGGGGAAATCCATGCTCCGGATTGTTCTGAATTCCGTGTCCAAGCTTAATCCTGAAAAGATTCATATCGTTGTCGGGTTCCAAAAGGACGCTATAAGGGCCGAAACTTCCGGGGATCACATTAACTGTGTTGTTCAGAGGGAGCAGAAAGGAACGGCACATGCGGTGCTCTCGGCAAAATCTGTGCTCAAGAAAGAGGGGAGCAATGACCTTCTTGTGATGAATGGGGACCTTCCTCTCATTAGAACACAAACACTGAGGCCGTTTTTGAAATTTCATCAGAAGATGAATAACTCATTAACCTTCATGACGGCAGAGCCAGAAAATCCTTTTGGATTCGGGAGAGTTTACAAAACAGAAAAGGGCGGTTTTTTTGTTATCGAGGAAAAAGACGCTTCACCTGCGCAAAAAAAAATAAAAGAAGTCAATGTCGGAATCTATCTCTTTAATATTCGAGATCTCTTCCGTGCTCTTCCTAAAATATCGAACAAGAACAAAAAAGGAGAATATTATCTCACCGATATTGTAGAAATCATGTCGCTCGAGGGGATGAAAGTAGGGAAATTTAAGACCGATTTTATAGATGAAGTGGTTGGTGTCAATGACCGGTATGAGCTGGCGCTGGCCGTGGATGTCCTGAGAAAGAGAAAGATTGAATCCCTAACAGCCAGCGGTGTCACAGTGTACGATCTGAAGACAACCTGGATTGATTTTGATGTGAAGATCGGTAGAGATACGATCATTTATTCTTCTGTTATACTCGAGGGAAAAACTGTCATTGGCAGCGGCTGTAAAATATACCCGTTTTCCCACATCATCGACTCCAAAATTGGAGACCGGACCAAGGTTCTGACTTCAACTGTGATCGAGAAGAGCACGTTAGAAAAAGATGTGCAAATCGGTCCGTTCACTCGGCTGCGCCCCAATTCAATCCTTAAACAAGGCGCTAAGGTCGGAAATTTTGTAGAGATGAAAAATACAGTTTTCGGAAAAGGTTCAAAGGCCGGGCATCTCTCCTATCTGGGAGATTCTGAGATCGCACAAAACGTCAATATCGGAGCCGGAACCATCTGCTGCAACTATGACGGAGAAACAAAGAATAAAACTGTTATCGATGAGGGGGCATTTATAGGTTCTGGAGTGGAACTTGTCGCTCCAGTTAAAGTGGG
>CAZEWV010000120.1:0-3807 GCA_964516025.1 uncultured Eubacteriales bacterium | reverse complement strand
GGAACATACGGCATTGGGCATACCCGATGGGCCACACACGGCAGGCCATCCGAGGAAAATGCCCATCCCCACCAGGACTGTACGCATTCGATTGTCGTTGTTCATAATGGAATTATAGAGAACTATCTGGAAATAAAAAAAATACTAAAAGATGAAGGACACAAATTTGTCTCAGAGACCGATACAGAAGTCATCGCTCATCTGATAGAAAAATATTTTAACAATTCCCTGGAAAAAGCCGTGCAAAAAGCAGTGAAAGAGCTCGTGGGTAATTTTGCCATTTCTGTTGTCTCCAAAAAAGAAAAAGGTAAGATCGTTACGGCCAAAATTGGCCCGCCTACAGTCATAGGTCTTGGTGAGGGAGAGAACTTCATCTCTTCCGATCTCAATCCTCTTCTTCCCCATACTCAGGAGATCATTTTCCTGGAAGATGGTGAGATGGCCGTTGTCGAACCTGATTCTGTCCGTTTTTCGGATTTTGAAGGAAATCCCCTCGAAAAGAATGCTGAGCACATCTCTTGGTCGCCTCTGATGGTCGAAAAACAGGGCTACAAACACTTTATGCTCAAGGAAATATTTGAGCAGCCCCAGGTCATACGCGACACTCTCTCTGGTAGGCTTTCTCTGGATACGGGAAGGATTTTTCTGGAAGAAATTGGAGTTTCGGAATCCACTCTCCAGACGGTCAAACGGGTTGTCATCATCGCATGCGGCACATCCTATCATGCGGGACTTGTGGGGAAGTGTTTTATAGAGACGTTAGCCGGTGTGCCCACCGATGTTGTCTATGCTTCTGAATACCGCTATGAGGATTATATACTGGATGACCATACACTGGCTGTGCCCGTTTCTCAATCAGGGGAGACAGCCGATACGCTTGCGGCCTTTAAGTCTGTTGTCGAGAAAAACAATCCTTCGCTGGCTATTTGTAATGTGATGAATTCTTCCTTAAGCCGCACGGCTGATGGTGTTCTTTTGACACATGCCGGTCCTGAAATTGGGGTTGCGGCGACAAAGACATTTTCAGCCCAGATGGCAGCTCTGGCTCTTTTAGCCATTCGTTTTGCTAAAGTTAGAGGTACACTTTCACCTGAAGACAATATTATGCTGATGAAAGATCTTCAGCGTATCCCTCATAAGATGGAAGAAATTCTAATGCGGGCAAAGGAGATAGAAGAGATTTCTCAACAATTTGTGTCCTATTCCCACTTCCTCTATTTAGGCCGCTGGGCCAGCTTTCCCATAGCTCTGGAGGGGGCACTCAAACTCAAGGAAATCTCCTACATCCATGCGGAAGGCTATCCGGGCGGAGAGATGAAGCATGGCCCCATCGCGCTTATCGATGAAAAGATGCCCACCATGGTCATTATTCCCAGAGACAGGGTGTACGATAAAATGCTGAGCAATATTTCTGAGATTAAGACAAGAGTGGGATATGTTATTGCGGTGGCCTTTGAAGATGATAAGGAGATCCTCGACAAGGTCGATAAAGTCATTCCCATTCCGGTGACCAATCCTCTTTTTACGCCTTTCCTCACAACCATACCTCTGCAACTTTTTGCCTACTACATTGCTTCGATACGTGGAGCAGATGTGGACCAGCCCCGCAACCTTGCTAAAAGTGTGACCGTCGAGTAATAAATAAGATAAGTCCTACCACTTCATTCTGATCAAGATTCTCGCCTGTCTCGGCTGTTGTCTTCCCCAGATTTGACCGAAGATAGGGATGTCAGACTTGACAAAAGAAATAGGTCGCTGACTGTTGAGAATGTTGAAGATATCAACCCTTAGATCCAAAGCCATTGTTTGAGGCAGTCCGATAGAACTCAGGTTAAATCCTTTTTCGATGCCCAAATCGACAAATAAGTGACTGGGAGTCGTTCTCGAGCCGCGGCCTTCAGGAAAAGCATAAAATCCGTCAAAGAATGGGACATAGCCCAATTTCTCCCAGTAATAGCCGGAAATCCATTCGACGGCTGAAGAGAGAACGAGACCATAAGGAGCGAGATAGATTGTATTGATTTTAAAGTTATGATCAACTGAGTAGGGGAGCTTGCCGTACCAGCCTTCATCTCCGATCCCCCGTCCGCCCAAGCCGCCCAGGAGGATGTCATATTGGTTCTTCAAGTCCTTGAACTCCGGGATATTGGGAATAAAGATATGATTGCCGAAAAGTCCTATATAATTCGAGCTTCCTTCCTCTTGAGACCAAGAACCTGTCTCACTCTGCCCTGGATTAGTGCCTTTGGAGGAAGCCAGGCTGTAAGAGGCATTGAGGCGAAATTTCTCTCCTATCCTCCCACGCAGTTCGAATTCTAAACCCTTGTAGTTTCTTCGTTTGTGTTCGAAGTTATCGTACAGAAACTTGTAATTCTGGGCGGCGATATCGAGGACAGCCAGCACTTCGAGCAGATCTGTTGCATTAGTCTGCACATATCTGGCAATAACGGCCCAATTTTGCCCGATCTTTCTGTCAAATTCGATGAGGAACCGAGTGAGGAAATTGGGTTTCAAATCGCTTTCAATTTCAAAAGGTTGAGTTTTTTGTTCGGATTCAAACACCCAGTTTGTGATGTTTCCTATCTGGTTTTGACTTGGATTAGAAGGCCCAGCCCATTTGTACATGCGAAAGGTCAGACCTGCTCCTGAATTTAGCAGCCCCAGTGGCATCGTCGTAATGAGATCGGAGAAGCGTCCGAAGCCTAGTTTAAACACGTTGACGCCGTCACCGGTGATATCGACGGAGAGGGATAGGCGGGGAGAGAAGAAATCTCCGAGTCCCCAGGACCAGAGTTTTTCGTTGTTATTGTCCAGAGTTAGCTGTGTTTGGGATCTGAAGCCAAACATGAATGTGAAGCGGTTTATGGTGATTTTATCTCTTACAAAAAGTCCGATGCCGTTTGAACTGTTGATAAAATCAAAAACTCCATATTCTCGAAAGTAGGTGGGTGTTCTGTTCCCCTGCTCCCATGAGCTGAAGGAATACCGCGTTCCGCTGTCAAATCCATCTCCCGGAAAGAGATCCTCATTTTTTCCCGCGAAATCCACGGCGAACCTAGACGAGAGGGAATAGTACTCAAATCCTAGATTGAATTCATGGTGCCCGAAAGACTTTGTGTTCAAAAATTTAGTGAGTTTTACATTAAAATCTGTCCGGTTGGTATCGTCTGTAATATTTCCATAGGAATTATTCAAACTGCGTGCCAGGTCTTCGATGAAGTACTGGGCAGGCCCGAGGTCTTGGTCAACCGGTTCGGTAGTAGAATCTCTCCTCACGTGTCCTAAACCGGCCTCAACAAGGGTAGAAGCATTTAGAATACCCTTGTAGTTGATCCGGAAAATAAAGTCGGAGAACTGTTTTTCCTCAAAAAGGTCGGGGATCCCGATGCCACCCTTTTGTCCCCATAAGCTATGAAAAATTGTTGTCAGCGAAACATTGTGGTTGTTTGTCACCGCATAACTGAGCTTGGCAAATATGTTGTTATGCTGTAAAGAGAGATTTCCTTCCGGAACGGAAAGGTAGTCGATTTTGTTATCTCTGGTTTGTGTCGAGTCGGCAAAAAAGTTGTTGGAGATGAAGAACCAGAGTTTATCCTTAATGATCGGACCTCCCAGGTTAAAATAGGCGTTATAGTTGGAAAACTTATCCGGTTCACTCACAACAGAGAGCTGGTCCATCCTCTCCGCCTGAAGGGTTTTGTCCGTAAAAACGAGGGAGAATTCCCCTGAATACTTATTGCCGCCGCTTTTAGTCACCATATTGATGACACCGCCGTAGGCGGAGCCGTATTCCGGACTGAATGGATC
>CAZEWV010000119.1:0-7645 GCA_964516025.1 uncultured Eubacteriales bacterium | reverse complement strand
CGGGCTATTGCGAAGAGGCCTGCCCATATGGAGTTCCTGTCCAGGGTTTATTGGTACTGGCCCATATGACCCTTATAAATACGCGGTCAGACCTCCAATACTTCAATAATCAGGATATATCAGTATAACTCAGTAAAGAGCTGAGATATCTTGGAAAAAATCAATTATGCATTTGGGCTGTCAATAGGAGAGTACAAAGGACTTAAAACTGTTGGTCACGGTGGTGGGGATGCAGGATTTAGAAGCCAGGTCGTGCGGTTTCCCGAAGAGGATTTTGCAATCATCGTACTCTCCAACCTTTCCTCCATCAACACAAACCGCCTGGCTATGCAGGTGGCCGATATTTATATGGCAAAAAAAATAAAAAAAAGCCCCTCAAAAAAGAAAGCCGAAAGGGCAAGTGTCAAACTCGATTTAAAAATTCTTGAATCTTATGAAGGCATCTATCAGATCCGCCCGGATTATGTCCTCACGATTAAAAAGCAAGATGAGCAGCTGACAGTCCAGGGCACCGGGGGGCGCAAATACATCCTCTATGCAGAATCAGAGAGGCTGTTTTTCAGGCGCAATGCAAATTTCGAGATTTTTTTCGAAATCAACAACGTCGGTCACATCACAAAAATCACAATCCGGGACAATGGAAGAGAACTCGAAGGGATAAAAATCGTGCCTACCCTGCTCACCTCGGAGCAACAGTCCGTATACACCGGAGAATATTACAGCAGTGAACTCGAGACCTTTTACAGGATTGTTTTTGATGAAGGCCGCCTCATCGCTACACACCGGAAACATGACGATTTCCCCTTAACAGCGATCACTCCGGATTATTATTCCGGGACAGAATGGTTCTTTAGAAAAGTTCACTTTACTCGAGACGGCAGCAACAGAATCAACGGATTCTTGGTGACAGGAAGCCGCGTCCGAAACCTCCGCTTCACAAAACAATAATTCCTCCCCGTGTAAATCTGAGCATCGGAAATCGTGTGATTATATCTCTTCTCCCGATTTCCTTGTGTTTGACCACAAGGTTTCTCTATGATATAGGTTGTATAAGGATGTCAGAGGGCGGAAATTGAACAGAAAGGAACAGCGTGTCGTTGTAACCGGATTAGGAGCAGTCACTCCCATTGGTATTAAACTGGAAGAATTTTGGAACGGATTGAAAGATGGAAAAAACGGTGTCTCCAGAATAACTCACTTTGACCCTTCCGATTTTCTCTCTAAGATGGCGGCAGAAGTAAAGGATTTTAATCCAGAAGAATTTATTGACAGGAAATCCATCGGGCGCATGGATAGATTCACTCACTTTGCTGTAGCCGCTTCTGATATGGCGCTCAGAGATGCAGGATTGGATAACTTTGTATTTGACAAAAACAGCACGGGAATTATCATCGGATCCGGCATCGGTGGCTCGGCTACAATCGAGGACGGTTATTTTAATCTTCATGAAAAAGGACCAAAATCCTTGAATCCATTCCTTGTGTCTAAGTTGCTGGTGAATATGGCTGCATCCATGGTCTCTATAAGACACGGCTTAAAAGGTCCCCTCTCTGCACTTTCTGTTGCTTGTTCAACAGGAGCGAATGCTATCGGCGATGCATTCCGGATCCTTCAAAGAGGTGACGCAGATATAATGCTGGCAGGAAGTTCCGAAGCTTGTATAACTCCCCTTGCATTCGGCTGCTTCTGCGCGACCCGGTCCCTGTCCAGAAGGAACGACTGTCCGGAAAAGGCCAGCAGACCTTTCGACAGGTCCCGTGACGGTTTTGTGATGGGCGAAGGGGCTGGTATTATTATCCTGGAAAAACTCGAACATGCTCTCAGCCGAGACGCTCGCATCTACGCTGAAATCATTGGCTTTGGTAATGTTGCAGAGGCTTATCACTTCACGGCCCCTGAGCCTACGGGTGAGGGAATGGTTCGGGTGATGAACAAGGCACTGAGGGATGCCCACGTCGATCCGCTGGAAATTGGATACATTAATGCACATGGAACCTCCACTGTTTTGAACGATAAAATAGAAAGCACCGCTATTATAAAAGTTTTTGGAGATCATTCAAGAGAACTCAAAGTCAGTTCGATAAAATCGATGATCGGCCATCTCATGGCTGCATCTGGATCAGTAGAATTTATATCAACGGTAATGAGCGTTTATACAGGTATACTCCCACCGACGATCAATTATGAAGAGCCCGACCCAAATTGTCCTCTTGATTATGTGACCGATGGAGCTGAATCCATCGAACTAAACGTGGCCATGAGCAATTCCTTTGGTTTTGGTGGAGGGAATGCTTGTCTTATCGTCAAGAAATATGAAGGTCAAAATGAAAATTCCTAAACTCAAATTGGAACTCGTACAAAAGATCCTGAGCTGACGCCACAAATTTTTCATATTCTGACCACCCTCTTCGATTTTTGATTTCTCCAGATAAGCCAGTACGAGAATATGGTAGTCAACGATTCATTGAACTGTTACATATGCTGGAATTCCTTCTCTTTCCTCATCATCCACCGAAACAATTGCATATGTGAAAACTTTTTCTTTATCGACATTTCTATGCCAGTATTTGAACGTGTCAGCATCCAGCTCAATTAGTAAATTTTGAGTTGCGCTTCCCAAAATATTCTCTTTTTTTTTAATCCTTTTCAAATTCCTTACGACCGATAAACTTCTCCCTTTTTTAAAAATATTATCGCTTGTGACTAAGTATATTCTGTATCTTGTGATGTCAATATTGTCAGGATTGGCTTGCCATGTGAGAACATTGATATATTCATTCTGAGAGAGTGAGCGATTCAACACCCTTTTCCCTGAAAAGCTAGAAGGAGAATAAATTGTACTCACGGGGGGAGGGCCACTGAAAGCATACAGTTTATAGTTGTAAGAACCGATGTAGATCGTCCCATCAGATCCAATCGCGGGAGAAGCTGGAAATGAGCTTCCATTTGAATAGAAGTGCCATTTTTCTGTTCCGTCCGGATTAATCGCATAAAAATTACCGCTGTTAGAACCAACATAGATAGTTCCGTCAGAGCCGATGGCTGCAGAAGAGCTCACACCCTCAAAACTTGCTGGAGTTTGGAAGCGCCATTTCTCTGTCCCATCAGGATAAAGCGCATACAGGTTGTAATCCCAGGAGCCGATGTAGATTGTCCCGTCAGCACCAATGGCCGGAGTAGCACTCACACCATCCAAGGCTAGGAAACGCCATTTCTCCGTCCCATCCGGATTAATTGCGTATACTTTGCTTTCCCTTCCAGAGCCGATGTAGATGGTTCCATCAGATCCTATAGCAGGTGAAGATTCCATCCAATATTCAGTTGTGAACTCCCATTTTTTTATCCCGCTTGGATAAATTGCATATACTTTACCTAAATTTGTAGGCGCATCAGCCGCAGCAACAAAGATTGTTCCATCCGACCCTACAGCTGGAGAAGTCGTCACACCACTACTAATGAGGTAGCGCCATTTCTCTGTCCCATCCGGGTAGATCGCATACAAACCGCTCGGAAAGTCTATGGCTCCATCATTTCTCGCAGACCCGATGTAGATAGTTCCATCAGACCCTACCGCTGGAGACGACCAAAAATCATTATGCCACTTGACAAAGAAGCGCCATTTCTCTGTCCCATCCGGATTGATTGCGAATAAGTAATTTGCGGCGGAAGTGAAATAAATAGTTCCGTCAGAAGCAACTGCTGGAGAAGACATTATCCCCTTCCAGACATTCCATGTTTCGTTATACACCGGATCTCCAGCTTGGAAATGCCATTTTTCCGTTCCATCCGGATAAAGTGCATACAATTTACAATCATGTGATCCAAAATAGACTGTTCCATCGGCTCCGATTGCTGGAGAAGATTCTATCCCATCTCCTGTTTCAAAGCTCCATTTTACAGTCCCGTCTACATGACTGGTGTCATATGGGCTCAATCCAGTGTGTTGTAGATTTCCATGAAACATAGGCCAAGGAGAATCGGCCAGCCCTAAAGAACTGACAGAATGACGTTGAGAAATAAATACAAGAAGAGCTAATAGGACTAAAAATATCTTGTGTTTCATTCTATTATCGTTTCTTACTGCCGAATATCTAGTATGAACGGCGCGGTTCACTTCGTCCGCTCGACGCAGTTATGCGATGCATCCTACGTTCTTACAAATTCCTGCAAGGGTATATAGTTCTGCTCATCCGCTGATTGAAGAGCTGCGATGTACTTTTTGCGCCTATGACCAACCCTTGATAGATCTTCGCTTCCCCATGTAAACCTTGGACGCTTGAGGATGTTTTCAAGCAAAAGATCGGTCATTATCCGTGCATGTCGACCATTGCCGTTAGGAAACGGATGAATCGATACGAGTCGGTGGTGAAAGCAGACAGCTATTTCATCAGGCAATTGTTCCAGGAGTTCTATCCACAAGCGTGCATCATCGCAAAGGTTCTTAAGGCTCGTTGAAATTTGATGCCATGGTCCTCCGATGTTTTTGTCACTCCGCCAAAATTGTCCTGCCCATTTCCAAACATTGGCAAACATACGCCGGTGGAGTTCCTTGATGAATTGTTCATTCAGAATAGCAGTCGGTTTTTTCCTATCCAGCCATGTCAACGCCTCAACAATATTGTCCTGTTCCCAGCGATCTAATTCACCACGTGTCGTTATGTGCGTGAGAAGCAGGCCTTTTGCTTCGTCTGGATCAATGGGTGTGGCTCCTTCTGGATAATCGAAATGCGGCATCAATAATCCCATAGGTTTGATGGAAGGTCATTCATGATTTCTTCGATCATATTGGACAAGATTTCCTTGTTTTCTTCTTTTCCGAGCGCTTGATCCTCGAGACTCATAGTATGAGAGGCCCGAGCAAGGCGTTTAACAGCAACTTGTTTTGCTTGATTACGAACAGTTTCTTCAAGACTTTTCCGGGGAACAAGACCGTAGACGAATACACAGTCTAGTGACTCGGCAGTTTTTTGCAGAGTCTTGAGGGTGGCTGTACCATCAATCTCCTGCTTCTCTATGAAGGATGCACGTTGCTTTGTGACGCCAATACGCTCGGCAAGTTGTCTCCCACTCATCCCCAAAGCATTTCTGACAGCTCTAATCCAACCCTTGGGCGGCATCGAGATATCGAGCAATGGTTGAAGTTTTGCTAATGCCATCTGCAATTGTTCTCTTACAAGCTTGTTGTTCTTTTTCATCTCTTAATCTCCTGCATGTCAATATATATATAGACAACAACAACAACTTTGTCAATATATTTATTGACAACAACAACACCATTGTCAATATACATGTTGACTCATCAAGTCATTATTTCAACATTTATTTTTTCGAAGCAGCAATGAGGAATACCCGCATCGAACATATATTATGCTGCGATGTGTATGGGCAAATACAAGTACTTTTTTCATTAACTGTTGTTACGGAGCATGTTTTCTATGAAGCATGTTAGTCACAAAAGCTTTTAGGTATAAATTTGAATATATTAAAGAAATATCCTCCTAAATGGGACAGTTTTTTAAATGGTCTATTTAAGGTTTTAGCAAAACCTAGATCAGAATTGATTTCAACTCGTTGTCTTTCACAATATACTCTTTCAAAAATATTCAAGAAAATCCAAACAGAATTAGGCTTACGCACATTTATAAGTGGAACAAAAATTTTAAAGCATTTAGAATCTGTGGGTTTGGCATTTTAAGTACGAGTTGAAGGGGCGAAGAGCAATTCATCATCAAAATCCTTTTATCTTTTGGGGATTAGGACCTCGCAAAAAGGAAATGTTGATCCATTTGAATTATTACATGCATATAAGCAAGATGGCATAATTTGCTACTTCAGTGCCTTATTTTATTTCAGCCTCACAACTCAATACCCCTCACATCATCATATTGCTACAATCATCAAAAAAGCGGAAAAAATAACTACTGAACTGACTAGTAACATAATGAACGAAAAAAGCAATGATAAAAGAAAACGAAATAAATTAGGAACATTTGGATTTTCATATCAAGATCTAGCATTCTATTCAACAAGGCGAAAAGATTATACAATTCCAGGAATTCAATTAAGAGTCTTAAATCCAAGGACAAGGATTAGAATCACGACTATTGAACAGACTCTCTTGGATACATTACAGTACCCATACCGATGTGGCGGACCTTCAGTTATTTTTGAAGCATGGAAAACACATAAAAACAAAATTAACGAGTCTAAAATATTGGATTATTTAAGAAAAATAGACACAGACAATCTCTCTCGACGGGTGGGTGCTTTGTTTGAAATTTTCAACTATAGATCGGGTAAAGACCTTTCAAATCACTTAAAAGAAATTCAGAACAGTATTCTAACAACCAATGAGATTTTAAACATTCCTTTATTAAAAGGAATTAATTATTCAAATATAAATACGAACTGGAAAATTTTGATACCTTGATGAAAACACATGTATGATGCTATTAATCTTGTTTTAATCGCACTATCACGAAATGAGAATATTAGAAATTGCCTTATCTTTAAAGGCGCGATAATACTGAATCTTCTATTAAATACCACAAGAATGTCACATGATTTAGACAGTAATCTTGACGCTGAGTTCACACGCCAGCTTCCCAAAAGAAAGGACCAAATAAAATTCCTTCATGAAAAAATACAGCAAGCCTTAACTAACTATTTTGAAGATCAAAATCCAGTAAGGTATGAGATTAATCAATTGGGAGTCGAAGCAAATCCGGACCATCCTATGGGTTGGAATGCTATAAAAATAAACATAACTTTAATTGATCATGAAAATTCAGATGTTAAAGGACTACCAAAATTGAGAATAGATATTGCTGCACCAGAAAGTTTTTCTCCAATTTCTTTAATTGATCTTCCCATCTCAGACACTACAATAAAAGCCTATTCTCTCGAACGAATTACAGGTGAAAAGGCACGTGCCTTCCTTAGTTCTTTACCCGCGTATAGAAATAAAATGTCAACTCAACCAAGAGCAGTTCGAGTAAAGGATCTTTATGATCTATCAAGGATTATCAAAGAAAAGCCAATAAATAATATTGAGTTCTGGCAAAATACTGGGGAAGAATTTCACTTGGCCTGTAAATCAAGGTTCGTAGATTGTAAAGGGATTGAATCTTTTATGGAAAATTGGGAAGCAACTAAAGATACGTTTGAAAAAGAAACTATTATTCCCTCAGATATAAGCATAGATGATATTAAAAATAATTTATTATCTATCATCAATTACTGGGAAAAAATAGATATTGTGCCTTTTTCTTTTTCATCTCATAATATTGTTGCAAAGAATTGAATCTTTTGTTTCCTGACAATATGTTTTAAAATATTTGGTGCATATTTATGAGCAGGTTATCTTCCTGCTTTTAAGCCAATGGGGGGGGAATTTGTCTAATCTCGCCTAGTTTGGATTAGGCGTCGGCAGGTAACATGAATAATTATTTGTCTTCAGGTTCGAGATAAACCCGGGCGTTGGGGATGATGTCTCTGATCCTCTTTTCAATCCTGTTGTTGATTTTTTCCAATTCCTCAACGACAAGCCCATCCCTGTATTCGACCTCTATAACAATCAGGACATCATCTGAGCTGAGATGCATGCTTTTTAATCTTATAATCCGTTCGACCTCATCAAAAGAAT
>CAZEWV010000118.1:0-7653 GCA_964516025.1 uncultured Eubacteriales bacterium | reverse complement strand
GAAACAGCCTACACGCGGAGAGCGCAAGCTATTACCTGGAATCCTAAACTCGATCCTCCCACAGATGATCCGCCCTGTCTGCAGCGGCTGTGGGGACGTCTCTGTGAAGACGGCCAAGGCGGTTACATTTTCAACATGAACTCGCATTGGAGAAGCCGGGATCTGTTTAAAGCCTGGTTCGAAAATGTGATTGCCCTGACAACTTTGATGAAAAAAATTGCCGAATCACTTTCTCAGAGAACCGGAAAGGCAGTCCGGGTGGGGCGGTATATGGATATTGCCGACTCCCTGCATATATATGGATCCTATTTTCGTGAGATCGAAGGAGATCCGGACAAAGGAATCAAAAGCTTTTTTGAAACTCTGGAGAGCCGCTCCTTCGAAGACAGGACTTGGGATTCAGATTACATCAAGCCGCATTTTATCGACGATGGACTGGGAAAGGGACTGAAACCGATGCTCGCAAGAGAAACCGATATGCCGGACAATGTGAAAAAAGTCATTGCCGAAGAACTCAGGCAAATGGAGATGGAAAATTACGTCGTATAAAACGACATATTACGATAAAAAAAGGATTAAAGGAGGGATTTATGAAAGGACTAAAACAAAAAAGGAAACTATGGTTAAAAACGATTGTTGTCTTCACGATTTTATCTCTGAGTGTTTTTGCATCCGCTGGTGAGCTCAAATTCGAATTTAACCACACATTAGCAGAAGTTGCCGATTACTTGAAGGGTTTGACAAAGACCTACCCGGATATCACTAAGCTCCACAATATCGGAAAGAGCTATCTCGGCAATGACCTTCTAGTTCTGGAAATCACCAACAAGGCTACCGGGGACGGTTTGGACAAACCGGGATATTGGATTGACGGCAATTTGCATGCCAGCGAAGTCTTTGGTGCAGAAGTCTGTCTGAAAACTATAGATACTCTTGTCACCCAGTATGGAAAGGATCCATTCATCACTGGTCTTGTGGACACTCGGACAATATATATCATGCCCAAACTCAATCCGGATGGTTCCGAGCACTATTTGAGAAAACCCGACAGCATGAGGAGCAGTGTCCGTCCCCATGATTCCGACAGAGACGGGGTTTTGGATGACGATCCGGGAGAGGATTTAAATGGAGACTTTCATCTGACCCAGATGCGGAAAAAAGATGAAAATGGGCAGTGGAAAACATCACCCGATGATCCTCGATTGATGGTCCGCCGTGGTGAAGGCGAAAAGGGAGAATGGACGACCTACTCGGAAGGCATCGATAACGATAAGGACGGCCGGTTCAATGAGGATGGCGTGGGAGGACTGGATATCAACCGCAACTGGCCTTCACGGTGGCAGCAGGAAAGCATACAGAACGGGGCCGGATTTTATCCCCTCTCCGAGCCGGAAACTCGCGCCGTGGCTGAATTTCTTATGTCTCACAGAAATGTGACCGGGGTGGTCAACCATCACATGTCCGGGAATTTCCTCTACAGGCCGCCTACGAACCGTCATTACGATCCTATCACGGGGGAGGAGATTCCGTTTCCACGAGAAGATGACTCCAATTTTGAGACATTTGGTCAAAAATATACCGAGATAATAAATGATCAACGCGTGCAAAAAGTTCTCGGTCGCGGGGCTCCTCCGAGAGAAGGTGCCATTTTTGGTGTGATGATCGGGTGGGCGTATGATCATTATGGCGTATTCAGCTGGGTGCCGGAGATGGGTTCTTTGACTCCTTTCTGTGATTACGACGGAGATGGTCGTGTGACGGATTTGGAACGGCTGAAATGGAATGATACCGAGATGGGAGGGAAGATTTTTGTTGATTGGAAGACCTTTGATCATCCCCAGCTCGGAGAGGTGGAAATCGGGGGATTTGTGCGTAAGACCTATGATCCGAAAAGAAAAGCCTACACAAACCTGATGTGCACTCCAGGGGAAGAATTTGAGGATTTCCTGAAAAAACATACGAAATGGAATCTTTATCTGGTCTCACAATCTCCCCTTGTTCAGATTGTAGACGTATCCGTGATTCCGGGTGATGCTGGTTATTTCAAAATAACGGCCAGTATACAAAATCAGGGGTTCCTTCCAACAAACGTGACACAGCATGCTATCGATAATAGAACGGCCAAGACAGTCAAAGTATTTCTCACACTGAACGGAGCTTCCCTTGAAATGGGCCAGGCCGTTGCGGATATCGGACATCTTTCCGGTCCTTCCTCCAGGAGGGATGCTCCTATCGAGACAGCGGAGTGGATGGTCAAAGCCTCAAAGAAAGGATCTCCCTCTGCTGTTATTAAGGTTGTTTCTGAAAAAGGGGGAACAGTCGAAAAGAAAATTGCTCTAAAATAAGGAGATAAAATGATGTTGAACTCTATGAAGAAAAGTTTGCACTTAATCACAATAGTCGGATTGGTATTTTTTATGATAAGTCTGCCCAGTCTTGGGGCGCAGGAAAAAATACCCAAACAGAAAAAACTGGCTCTCGATTGGTTGAGCCAACCCGAAATTGTCGAAAAATTCGGAAAAATATCGGATGCTATCTGGTCATATGCGGAGCTGGGCCTTCGAGAGAGCAAATCATCCACTCTTTTAGCCGACATTTTGGAAGATGCCGGTTTTACCGTGGAGCGCGGTTTGGCCGGTATGCCGACTTGTTTTGTGGCGACTTATGGATCGGGAAAACCTGTGATTGGACTTCTTGGAGAATTTGATGCCCTACCCATGATTTCCCAGAAGGGCAGGGTGCCCAGACAGGAACCTGTTGTGGAAGGCGCACCCGGTCATGGCTGTGGACATAACACGATGTGTGTAGCGGCAGCGTCAGCGGCCATTGCCATCAAAGAGGCTATGGATAAATATGGGATGGAAGGCACGATAAAAGTTTTTGGTTCTCCGGCTGAAGAGACTGTGATCAGCCGGCCTTACATGATCCGGGCCGGTCTTTTTGAGGGCGTCGATGCGGTGATCGACAATCACAGTTCAAGTGGTATGGGGACGGGCTACGGAGTAAGCGGAAATGCTCTTTATTCGACCATCTTTACGTTTAAGGGAAAAACCTCCCATGGTGCTTCTCCCTGGGGTGGACGGAGTGCTTTAGATGCTGTCGAGATTATGAATGTGGCCACAAATTACCTAAGAGAGCATCTGCTGTACACCTACCGCATGCACTATGTCATCATGCAGGGAGGAGAAGCCCCTAACGTAGTCCCCGATAGAGCCAGTGTCTGGTACTATGTCCGAAATAGCGATGACAGATTAGATGATATGTACGAGAGAGTGGTCAACTGCGCAAAAGCCGGCGCTCTAGCCTCCGGCACGGAATTAGAGGATGTCCGGATTATCGCTGCCGTCCATCAAAGGCATGCGAATAAAGGCATGGCTGAGGCCATACAGAGAAACATTGATATCGTAGGAATGCCGGAATGGTCGGAAGAGGAACACACTTTTGCCAAGGCCCTTCAAAAAGAGCTGGGCAGGCAGGAGACAGGGATGTCCACGCGGGTGGGAAGACTAAGCGACCGCCAGCGCACTTTTGTTGGAGGGGGATCTTCGGATGTAGGGGATGTGACCCTCATTATACCCACGGCAACACTTCGTTTTCCAGGGCAGGTTCCGGGGGCTATCAGTCATCACTGGTCATCGGTTGCCTGCAATTTCGGATCTACAGCCTGGAAAGGGCTCAATGCCGGGGCAAAGGTTATTGCCGCCACGGCTATTGATCTGCTGACTCAGCCGGAAGAACTCCAGAAGATTCGGGATGAGTTTGAGGCCTATTCAAAAGACCATCCCTATAAACCTTTTCTTCCCGAAGATGCAAAACCCCCGCTGGAACTGAATGAGGAGCTGATGAAAAGATTCCGGACAATGATGGAAAAGCACTACGAAGTAATCAAATAATAAAAGGGGTCAAGTCTCGACATTCGACATTTCTCAATGAAATGTCGAATGTCGAGACTTGACCCCTTTTCGGAGGAGTGTATGTCTTATATGGGAAAGTGGCTTCATCTCGATCTTTCTTCAGGAGAAATAAAGTCGGGAGAACCGGATCCGGAGCTCCTTAAGAATTATATTGGCGGAAAAGGGCTTGGATTTGCCTTGCTCGAAAAGATGGCGCCACATCCAGATCCCTTAGGACCCGAAAATCCGCTCATCTTTATCAATGGGCCTTTTACAGGAACTCGGGTCCAAACAAGTGCCCGGACAAGTCTTGTTGCGAAATCCCCTCTTACCGGTTCGATCCATGATTCCCACTGCGGTGGATACTTCGGTCCCCGATTAAAAGCTGCAGGGATTGATTATCTGATTTTGACCGGCAGGGCGGAAAAACCGGTCTATATCCTTTTGACGGAAAAGAAAATCGATGTTCTGGATGCAGCCGATTTATGGGGCCGCGGGATTTTTGACACGGACAATGAATTGCTCAGGCGTCATCCCGGGAAAAATTCCAGAGTGGCCTGCATTGGACCGGCAGGAGAAAGACTGAACAAGATTGCCTGTATCGGGTCGGATAAATACAGACAGTTCGGAAGAGGGGGAATGGGAGCCGTCATGGGATCGAAAAACCTGAAGGCCATTGTTGTAGATGGAAATATCCCCATCAAATACCATAATGAAAAAGTTTTTAATGAACTCAATAAGCAGCTGACTCAGGACATACTGGATAATGAGTCCGTTAAATTTCGCAGACAAAAAGGGACGATGAAATGGATCCGCGGTGCTCAGGAATATGAGTTTCTACCCACCAAAAATTTCCAAAAAGTCCAATTTGAGCACTTCGAAAACATCAGCTCAGAAGCCTCTAGGGAAGAACTGAACTGGAAGGATGTGGGCTGCTTCAACTGTGTGATTAAGTGTTCAAAAATCGCCAAATGGGACGGGCATGAGATTGAAGGACCGGAATACGAAACGACGGCCTTTCTGGGATCCGGTTGTGAGATCAAAAATATCAAGGATGTCACCTGGGCCAATGAAATTTGTGACGATCTCGGAATAGATACCATAAGCGCCGGTGTGACCTGTTCTTTTGCCATGGAGTGCTACGAGAAGGGATTGATCAAGGATTGGAACGGATTGAGATTGGAATGGGGCAATGCTGAGGCGCAGCGCGAATTTCTCAGACAAATGGCTTTACGCGAGGGCATTGGGGAGATTTTTGCAGACGGGACGAGAGAAGCGGCCCGGAATATCGGTGAAGGGAGCGAAGCTTTCGCAATCAATACGTTTGGCATGGAGCTGTCCGGAGTTAATCCCAAAGGATGTCTAACGATGGGAGTGGCATTATCTGTGGCTGATTTTGCCTCTCATACTCGGCTCTGGATGACAGAGGCAGAAATGGGCCCTGATTTTAAGATTACGGATGTCCCCGCATCTGTTGCTGACGGACTTGACGAAATCAACACGCGCAATAGTTTAATCATCTGTGATTTTGTCCCCTTTGGTTTTGATAGACTGGCCCCAATTTATTCGGCGGCCACGGGGATAGAGCACACGCCGGAAACTTTAATGGAAGTTGGTGCAAGAATTACACATTTGGCTAGAAGGTACAATCTCCGCAATGGCCGGAAGGCCTCTGACGACATCCTGCCCGATCGTTTTTTTAGAGAAGAATCCCTTTCAGGTTTTATGAGAGGGAAGATGATGGATAAGGATTTTTTTCATTCTCTCATCCATGAATACTACTCGCTGCGCGGATGGAACAGGGACGGAGAACCTACTGAGGAGACCTTGAGTAAATACGGACTTTAATCATGCCTTTCTTCAGTCACTCAAAAATCGAATCTTTTAAAAGCTGCAAATTAAAATTTAAGTACCGGTATATCGATCGTGTAAAGGTGGAGATCGAAGACACCATAGAAACCTATTTAGGTTCTCGAGTTCATGAAGCGCTCGAGAAACTCTATAGAGATCTTCGGTTTGAAAAAATGATCTCCTTAGAGGACCTGCTTGAATATTTCAACTCCAAGTGGACAGAAAATTGGGACGAAAACATAAAGATTGTTAACAAGGATTATTCGTCTGAGAACTACAGGAAGATGGGAGAAAAATTTATCGGGGATTATTTTAACCGGCATAAACCTTTTGATGAAGGGAAGGTCATTGGCCTGGAAACTCAAGATCGCCTTCCTTTGGATACCGAAGGAAAATACACCTATCACATCCGCATCGACAGGCTTATGGATTTGGGCAAGGGGCTATATGAAGTGCATGATTACAAGACAAACAACAAACTGCCGGCACAGGACTCTTTAGATGAGGACAGGCAGCTCGCTATGTACTCCCTGTGGGTAAAGAATCATTTTAAGGATTTTAAAAAAGCCCGGCTTGTCTGGCACTATGTGGCTTTTGATAAGGAACTGGAATCATTTCGAAGTGAAGAACAGCTCGATGTCTTGAAAACCGAAGTCTTGAACAAGATTAAAGACATCGAATCCACTTCGGAATTTCCTCCCCATGTCTCTCATCTCTGTCAATGGTGTCTCTATCAGGATATCTGTCCAATGTGGAAGCAAAAAAAATCGATGGAGGAAAAGCCCGTCAATGAGTAGCAATCCCTACGAAGTCGGTCCCATCAGGCCTCCCTCAGAGGCCAACAGCCTATTGATCAGGGTTTCACGGAATTGTCCTTGGAATAAGTGTGAGTTCTGTCCCATATACAAACGTTTTCCCTTTGAAAGAAGACCGGTCGAGGATATCCTGAAGGATATCGATGCCGCTGCAGAAACACATGGAGATTCCTTCCGGACGGCCTTTTTTCAGGATGCCAACAGTTTACTTTTAAAAACACCGGACCTTTTAAAGGTTATGGCCCATTTGAAAAACAGATTTCCGGGGATCGAACGTGTGACCAGCTATGCCCGGGCCAGGACAGTAGCTCGGAAAACGGTGGGCGAGCTGAAACAACTGCAAAAGGCCGGACTGTCCCGGCTGCACATTGGCCTGGAAACAGGATATGATGCTCTGCTTGCCTATATGAAAAAAGGGATGACGGCGGACATGGCCGTTGAAGCGGGTTTGCGGATTAAACAATCGGGTATTTCGCTCTGCTTTTATGTCATTATCGGTTTGGGCGGACAGCTGAGATTGGAGAACAAAGAAACCTGGAGAGAACATGCCGTTGAAACAGCAAAAGTACTCAACCGGGTGGACCCGGATTATATTCGGGTTAGAACCCTGACGATCCGCGAAAGCAGTCCGTTGTTTGATAAACAACAAAAAGGTGAGTTTAAAAGGGCCTGTGATGCCGATCTGGTCAAAGAAGAACTGCTTATGATCGAACATCTGAATGTGACCAGTCAGTTTGTCAGTGACCACTCGACCAATATTCTCATGGATATTAGGGGAAAATTTCCCGAGGATAAAGAAAATCTGATCACTATTGCCAAACGATATTTAGCTCTTTCCGAAGAAGAGCAGCTGAATTTTCGCCTTGGAAGTCTATTCAGATTCTTTGGCTATTCCCCAAATTATAGAAATTTTAAAGATTTTTTTGATTCAACAAGAAGAGCGGAGATGCAGACCAAAATTGATAAGATGGAGGCCGAAGAGCCTGGTTCTTCTTATCGTCTCCTGCTCCACCTTAGCAATATGCTTGTCTGAATAGTCTTACTCTTGACAATTCGTGCTGTCCGAATACACTGGACAGAGAAACCCGATAAGT
>CAZEWV010000117.1:0-7696 GCA_964516025.1 uncultured Eubacteriales bacterium | reverse complement strand
GGGTGTCATCAATGGTAACGATGTAGGGATGTGTATCCTTAAATACATCGCAGGAACAGAAAAAGGGGTAGAGATTGGGGATATTCTTGTTACCAGTGGATTTGACCATATCTATCCTCCAGGAATTCCAGCAGGAAAAATCATTGCAGTGGGTCCGTCGGATGAATTATTTAAAAATGTTTTAGTCCAGCCTTTTTTTAAGTTTCGCAGCCTGGATGAGCTGGCAGTTATCAAGATAGATCCAAACGAAATATTTTAGGCCAATAAATGTTGAAGCATTTTCTTAAAATTACTATCGCAATCATTTGCACTGTTGTTCTGTTCTCGGTTATGACTAAAATATCACCGGTATTCGCCTTGATTTTGAATGTTTTTAATCTTCTGGTTCTTTATTTTGCGCTTGAAGAGGGAGAAATTTATGGAGCTGTCATGGGATCTGTCGCTGGACTCATCCAGGATTCCTTTTCGATTGGAGTCTTTGGAATTGCGGGGATCTCGAAGACGATTATGGGATTTTTGGCAGGATACATTTCCAGGCGAATCAATGTTGTTCCCTTTGTTCGTCGAGTTGTTTTTATCTTCGTCATGCTTTTGTCAGAAGTTCTTTTGTGGATGTTTCTGTACTCTTTTATCATCTCTGAGGAGTTCTACACAGCTAAAGGCTGGCTTTTTCTGCAGCCCGTCTGCACGACAATTCTGGCCTTTATTGTTTTTCCTCTTTTTAAAAAATTGGCCAAGGTTCTGTTGCAACGCGGATGATGAATCACCACAAAATTTACGAAGATCTTTCGCTCATTGTTAGGAGGGCACAGAAAACATTCATCGCCTTTGTTGTTCTTTTTGTTTTTCTAGTCCTGTATTTCTGGAAGATTCAGGTTCTGGATCATAAAAAATATTGGGAAAAGTCGGAAGCAAACCGGATCAGAGAAGTCATTATTCCACCTCAAAGAGGTCTTATAAAGGCGAGAGGTGGCGCGATACTGGCAAGAAATATAGGTTCTTATAAGGTTTCCATTATCAGGGAAAATTGTGAGAATTTTGAAGATTCTCTTCAGAAGATTTCGGTTCTGCTCGATCTTGAAATCGAGGAATTAAGGGAACGAATTGATAAGTATAAAACTCTCCCATTGTTTCGTCCGATCATCATAAAAGACAATCTGACTCTGCAAGAAGTGTCGCGGGTTGAGGCGAGAAGACTTGAAATGCCCGAGCTCCTTCTTCAGGCTGAACCCAAAAGGGAGTATCCTTATGGGACATTCGCTTCCCATGTTCTCGGGTATCTGCAGGAGATTTCCCCGGAGGAGCTCAAGACAGAAGCCTTTGAACAAAGACGGCCCGGAGATCTTGTCGGAAAGACTGGAATTGAAAAGCAGGTTGAAGACCGACTTCTCGGAACCGAGGGGCAGCTGCTGGAGGTTGTGAACAGTTTGGGGCGGGTTATGGACAAGGTGAGTGAGAAGAAACCTATCCCTGGAGAGACTGTCTGGCTTACTTTAGATGTGAATCTCCAGCAAACAGCCGAGGAAATTTTGGAGGGACGGGAGGGAGCGGTTATCGTTATGGATCCTCAGAGCGGAGGGATTCTTGCATGGGCCAGTTATCCAAACTTTGATCCCAACAAATTCATCAACCGATTTACACCTGAAGAATGGATCGATCTCCGGGATAATCCCGATTATCCCTTGGAAAATCGGGCTATAAGAGGGCTCTATTCCCCTGGATCCGTATTCAAATTGACCATGGGTTTGGCGGCACTTCAATCCCGGACGATCACAGAAAGGACCACTTTTCAGTGCAATGGTATTGTCCAAATCTATCGTATGCCGCGTCACTGTTGGTATGAACCGGGACATGGGAGAATGACCCTTATCCAGGCTATCAAGAATTCATGCAACATCTTCTTCTATCAGACAGGGCGTTTGATGGAGATCGACACCATTGCCTTATACGGAAAGATGCTCGGTTTAGGAGTGAAAACAGGGATCGATATTCCTGGTGAATATGCGGGGCTTGTGCCAACGATAGAGTGGAAGAAAACGGCTCGGGACGAACCCTGGTATCCCGGGGATACAATCTCTGTGGCTATCGGTCAGGGTCCGATCATGGTCACTCCCCTTCAAGTTGCTGTTCACACGGCTGTTATTGCAAATAGAGGAAGATCCGTGACCCCTTATTTAGTCGATAGAAGAAATAATAGTCCGGAAGGCATAGACGAAAATCAAAATCCATCATCAAATAGCTTTGTATCAATAGATATCAATCATTTTGAAACAGTCATTGAGGGTTCCTGGATGGCGGTCAACGATGGAGGAACGGCGGCTGCGGCTCGTGTGCCTGAATTTGATGTGTGTGGTAAAACGGGATCAACCCAACTGATGAGTAGAGAAGAGGCAGAGCGGCGTGCTGAACAAGGCGAAGAGATTAAAACACATTCCTGGTTTACAGGTTTTGCGCCCAGAGACAACCCAAGAGTGATTGTGACAATTCTCATCGAGTACGGAGGAGGGGGAGGGGCGACTGCGGCTCCACTATCCAAAAAAATGTTTGAAGTCTTTAAGGAAAAATATGTTAGATAGGACTCAGATCGGAAATATTGACTGGCTACTTATCGGGTTGCTGGTTCTCAATTCTGCCATAGGTGTCGCTGTTATTTACAGTTCTTCACAGCATCTGCCTGGGGATTATCACATCAGGCAGATTTTCTGGATATTGGTGAGTCTCATCGCTTTATTTGTCTTTTTGTCTATCGATTACAATTCTCTCGTCACCTATTCTTCTCCTTTATATTTAATCTGTCTTTTTATTCTTTTAGGGATTTTGTTTTTTGGTGTTTTTATTTCGGGAGCAAAAAGTTGGATACGGCTGCCGTTTTTTCAGATTCAGCCGTCCGAAATTTGTAAAATCACCGTTATTCTGTTTCTGGCACAGATATTCTCCGGATTTAAAAAAGCCTATTTGACATGGGGAAAAGCCGTTTTTTCCGGAGCCGTTATAGGTTTGCCTATTATCCTAGTCGGACTCCAACCCGATTTAGGGACGGCTTTAAGTTATGTCCCGATATTTTTTGGGGCTTTAATTCTGGCGGGCCTCAATAAAAAGATTGTTATTGTTTTTCTGATTCTGGCTGTCTTTCTCGGAATCGCCGGATGGAGATTTCTTCTCAAAGACTATCAAAAAGACCGTTTGACTACGCTCGTTTCTCCCAGCAAGGATCCTTTAGGAGCAGGTTACCAGATCATGCAGTCAAAGATAGCCGTTGGATCTGGGGGTTTTTTAGGAAAAGGATACATGAGGGGCTCACAGAGCCAGCTGCGGTTTTTGCCTGCTCGTCATACGGATTTCATTTTTTCTGTCATTGGAGAAGAGTTTGGATTTGTGGGTGTTGTTATTGTTATCCTGTGCTATTTCCTTCTTATTCTCAGGCTTTTCCAGTCCGTGTTTAAGGCGAGAGATAGAACCGGAGTGTATATTGTTTTCACAGTCTGTATGATGATGGCCTGCCAATTTCTGATCAATGTTATGATGACAATAGGTCTTTTACCGATAGCTGGAATTCCCCTTCCGTTTTTCAGCTATGGGGGGTCTTCTTTGCTCACGAACTATCTGGCGGTGTCTCTTGTGGTGAATGTGAGAATGAGAAGATTCGTCAATGTTTGAAAGTGTTTTAGAAGACATCCTGAAGCGAGTGCAGAGACCGGGGAGATATCTCGGAGGGGAGTGGAATGAGATCAAGAAAGATCCCACACATATCCATCTGAAAGTTGCGCTTGCCTTTCCTGATTTTTATGAAATTGGGATGTCCTATCTCGGGCAAAAAATTCTTTATGCAATAGTGAATTCACGACCAAACGTACTGGCTGAACGTGTTTTTGCTCCCGGCACTGATTTTGAAGCCCTATTGAGAAAAAATAAGATACCATTGTTTTCGCTTGAGAACAGGATCCCTCTCCATGAGTTTGATGTGCTTGGATTTTCACTCCTCTATGATCTCAATTATTCCAATATCCTCACCATTCTTGACCTAGGTTTTATCCCTATTTGGGCATCAAAAAGAAAAGCTGTGTTTCCCCTCGTTATTGGAGGAGGACCTGCGGTTTTTAATCCGGAACCTGTTGCGGAAATATTTGATCTTTTTCTCATCGGTGAGGGTGAAGAGGCATTCATAGAGATCTTGGAAACAATCACCCGGTTGAAAAAAGAGGGAGCCTCCCGTGAATATATTCTCAAAGACCTGGCAAAAATCAGAAGCGTATACGTGCCTTCTCTGTACCGCACCTATTTGCCATCCCGTTCTTCACTTCTTGCGGTGAAACCGGTACAGAATGCTCCTCCAAAGATTAAAAAGAGGGTGATCCATCCGTTCCAAAATGCTCCTTTTCCAGAAAAAATTATTGTTCCGAACATCAATGTTATCTTTGATAGGGTCTCAGTTGAAGTTTCTCGTGGCTGTCCTCAGAACTGCCGTTTTTGTCAAGCCTCGAGCATTTATTTTCCATCAAGAGTCAAAGATCCTTCATTTGTTGTCAACACGGTTCTCAAATCCCTCCAGTCAACTGGTTATGGAGAGGTCTCCTTGTCTTCACTCTCTATTAGCGATTTTCCTTATTTGAGCGGGACAATGAACGAGTTGATGAAAAATTTGGAAAAAGACAAAATCTCTCTTTCTCTTCCCTCCATGCGGCCAAAAGGCTTAACCAAACAAGTCACGGATTGTATTCTTCGGGTGAGAAAAACTGGATTCACTATTGTTCCAGAAGCCGGAACTGAGAGATTGCGTAAAGTCATCAATAAGAATTTAAGGGATGAAGAGATATGGGATGCGGCTACCACTGCCTTTTCTCAGGGCTGGAGAATGCTTAAGCTGTATTTTATGGTTGGACTTCCGACAGAGCAGGACGAAGACCTCCATGGGATTGTCGAGATGGTCAACAAAATAATAAGCCTGGGAAGAAAGATATTGAACAGATCCCCTCAAATCAACCTCAGTGTATCCTCTTTTATCCCAAAACCTCATACACCATTTCAGTGGATTGGAATGGAAGACGAGCATGTCCTTAGGAAAAAACATGCCTATATCAAATCTTTATTAAAAAAGCATCGCTCTGTCCGTTTTAAGAATCACTCTATCCGGAGCTCTATTTTAGAAGGAATTTTTTCCCGTGGAGACAGGCGCCTCAATTCGGTCTTGGTTCGTGCTTGGGAGGATGGTGCCCGATTTGACGGCTGGAATGATTTTTTTGATTTTGATATATGGAAAAGGGCTTTTGAAACCGAAAACCTGGATTACAGGATTTATATGTTCGAATTGTCAAAGTCCGCTGCTCTTCCATGGGATCATATCCAGACAGGAATAAAAAAGAAATATCTGCTTAGAGAGATGGAAAAGGCCCTAGCGGCTGAGTGTACCGAATCCTGTCTTGAAAAAGACTGTTGTGAGTGCAAGGGTTGTACACTATCGCTGTTATACGAAAAAGAATTTCCTGAAAAAATATCCGTATCTACGAAGAGGAGATATACTTTGGGAAAAGAAACGCAAGAGTCCTATAGATACAGGGCCTCCTATTCAAAGCTTGGACAGGCGCGATTTCTATCCCATAATGATCTGAGCAATATTTTTCAGCGCGGTTTTCGGAGGGCCGGAGTTGGGATACAGTTTTCCGTAGGATTTCATCCTAAAATGATCATGTCCTTCCTTCCCGCTCTTCCTCTTGGTATGGAGGGGAGGGAGGAAATCTTGGAGTTTAAATCTCCTTTTAAATTTTCAGAAAAAGACTTTTTATCTCATATGAATACAAATCTTCCCCAGGGAATCAGGTTTCTAGGATTGGAAATAGTGGACACACATCGTCCCTCCATGACCGATGAGATTTATGGCTTGGTCTATTCATTCATCCTCAGTGGAATACAAATTGATCGACTTGCTGAAAACCGGATCGGCAAAAATGGGGCCTTACAAAAAAGATGTAGTGCTACCCTGTTGAATAAATTGGAAGAAGACGCAGAAGCTTTTAATCCCGGTGCTGTTGAAAAAATCGAATTTTTCGAAAAACTAAATAAATTCCGATTGTCCGTCAGATTTGATAAAAGCCACTCTGTCCGAGTCCAGGACATTGTTGAAAAAATATTTCTCATCGACAATCCCGTTTTTCTCATAAGCCGTGAAAGAGTAATATTCAATAAAGGCTTGACCTGAAATTTTGTGCGTAATATCATCTAACGGTTGAAAAAAATATTGAGGAGGAGAGAGTGATTGGCTTCAGTTTGACCGAGGAACAGAAGGCTCTTCAAGAGATGGCGAGAGAGTTTGCAGAAAAAGAAATGAAACCCAAGGCTGCTAAATATGATAAAGGAGAAGAATTTTCCGAGGATGTCATGCAAAAAGCATTTGAGGCAGGATTCCTCACATGTATGATACCGGAGGAGTACGGAGGAGTTGGATTGAGTGATCTGGACATCGTCATCATGAGTGAGGAATTGGCAGCAGGATGTGCAGGGATGTACACGACAATGATGGTCAATTCATTGGCTCATACTCCGATAATTTTGTTTGGAAACGACGAACAGAAAAAGAGATTTTTAATTCCTCAGACAGAAAAAATGTCATTTGCATCGTTCTGCCTGACCGAGAGAGAGGCCGGTTCCGATGCCAGCGCTCAAAAAACTAAAGCGGAAAAAGTTGGATCCGAATACATCATTAATGGCTCGAAATGTTTCATCTCCAATGGAGGAATTGCCAGTCTATACGTGATTTTTGCCAATTCCAATCCGAAACGGGGGATTCGAGGTATCAGTGCTTTTGTTGTTCCAAGAGAAACCCCAGGTGTGATTATTGGGAAAGAGGAAGACAAGATGGGGCACAGAGCCTCAAATACGGTTGAACTTATTTTTGAAGATGTCAGAATTCCCGAAGAAAATCTTTTAGGCAAAGAAGGGATGGGATTTATTATTGCCATGAAAACTCTTGATAAAACAAGGGCACCTGTCGGAGCCGTAGGTGTCGGAATTGCAAGAGCGGCTATGGAATATGCTGTCGATTACGCAAGGACAAGGGTTCAGTTCGGTAAACCTATAGCTCTCTTCCAGCACACCTCATTTCAGATTGCCCAGATGGCTACGGAAATAAACGCGGCTCGATTGCTTGTCTGGAATGCTGCATGGCTTCTTGATGAAGGCCTTCCGTCAGGAAAAGAATCATCTATGGCTAAATTTTACGGATCGGACATGGCCATGAAAGTCACCACGGAAGCCCTCCAGATTCTTGGTGGTTATGGCTATATGAAGGATTATCCAATGGAGAAGTTTATGCGGGATGCTAAATTACTGCAGATATATGAAGGCACAAATGAAATCCAGCGCTCGATCGTTGCTCGAGAAGTCATCGGACCAATAAAACAGTAGTCTTTATAATCCTATCAATTTTTTTAAAAATGAAACTTAGATGTCTTTCTCTACTTCATCACAAAGCAAAAGAGAGAGCTATTATAAGATCAGTTGTTGAGGGTGAGTTCGATCACTTCTTCTTCGATATATTCTGGGATTAATCCGGTCGTGTCGACTCCTGAACCTTTAGCGATATCGATGAGCTCGATAACTTTATAAAAGGGAACCTTAGCGTAGGCTCTAACAAATATCGTTTTATCCTGACGGGCGGAATATATTCGTCTGAGTTCATCTTCCACCTGGTCAAAGGCGTAGA
>CAZEWV010000116.1:0-7720 GCA_964516025.1 uncultured Eubacteriales bacterium | reverse complement strand
ACTTCTCTCCACACTTGATAATTCGAATACATCCCGGAGTTATAGCAGTGAATACCGGTCATTAAAGACGTTCGAGATGGATTACATGAAGGAGACGCACAATAGTTATGTGTAAAATTTACTGACTGCTCTGCAAAGCGAGCAAGATTAGGGGTTATGGCTTGAGGATGACCTCCAAGGGGCTCTATCCAATCATTCAGATCATCGACGGAAATAAATAAAACATTCGGCTGTTTGATCGTGGCTCTGATTGATTTTGTTTCAGAACGAGACCTGCAGCTTGAAACAGCCAGCGAGGTTAAACCCACACCTACATTTTTCATGAATTCCCGGCGGTTATATATCTTCATTTACTTCCCATCCTTTAATGTTTTTGAGTATTTCGACAAACTCGGCCAGAACCATCGCTGTGGCTCCCCATATTTTATGGCCCTTGAAGAAATAAAAGGGCACCTCGACTTTTTTTCCGTGCAGAGTCCATATTTCCCTGCGATTTGTCTGCGGATCGAGGAGATAGTCCAGAGAAATTTCTAGCACTTCTGCCACTTCATAAAGAGAAGGCTTAAATTGAAGTGTCTCTGTCATCCGGGCTACGACGGGATAGATACAGTAATTTGTGGGAGGAATATAGAGTGGTGTCAGTTTCCCCAAAATCTGGATAGCAGAGGGTTCTATCCCAAGTTCTTCACAGGTTTCTCTCAAAGCGGTTTGTTCGAGATTTTCTCCCTCTTCCTGCCGGCCGCCTGGAAAAGAGATTTGGGCCTGATGACGGTCAACTAATTCCGTACGCCGGGTGAGAACAACAAACACACGTGTTCCCTTAAGATAAAGGAGGACGAGGACTCCAGCTCTTTTACATGAATCCTGGACTTCTGTGTAGACCTTGTTTCCGGGACGGGGATCGGGAACCATGTTCAACTGGGCGGCTAGACCCGGTAGTGGCTTATTCAGTTTTTCTTCTAGCATGCGGAAAAAATGATGTGTTCCACTCCCTCTTTCCATTACCTTTTTGTTTACAGGATTTCTACTCCCCGGTCAATGAGAAATTATGATTTGACCGGAAAAACAACACCGGATAAATGGTTGGAATATTTCCGATTGGAAAAGCAAAATTATTTTTGCTTGTTTCCATATTGATAAAATCAAATTTCTATTATATTATCCTTTGCACGATGACATATCCGAATAGTCTTTCGGACATTTCGAACTCATCTCAATAAAATAAAAGAGGAGAACAAAGATGGATTTTATGGGAAAAAACTCAAAGGCCGCGCTAGGCATTTTCTGTCTAATGCTCGGGATTTTTACAGCCGGCTCAGCTTTTGCCCAGATGGAAGCCGAGGGAATCGCACAGGCGTTCCCATGGAGAAACATCGGCCCGGCCAACATGTCGGGAAGGATCTCCGACATAGAAGCTTTGGACTCTGACTTTACTTTTGTCATTGTGGGCTCCGCATCCGGAGGGGTTTGGAAGTCCACAAACGCGGGAATCACATGGGAACCCATCTTTGACACGTATAACTCCGCCTCTATTGGAGATGTCTCCATCTTCCAGAAGGATCCCAACATCATCTGGGTCGGAACTGGAGAGAAAAACCCAAGAAACAGCATCGCCTGGGGAGACGGCATATACAAATCCACAGACGGCGGTAAAACCTTTACGCACATGGGGCTCAAAGAAACCCATTCCATATCCAAAATCATAACTCACCCGACCGATCCAGATACAGTTTTTGCGGCTGCCGGGGGGCATCTCTGGGGATATTCCGGTACGCGGGGACTTTTTATGACCACCAATGGCGGAAAGACTTGGAAAAAACTCAAAAAAGGACTGCCTGATGACGGAAAAACCGGCGCCATCGATCTTATCATGGATCCCTCAAATCCAGACATTCTCTATGTCGGCTTCTGGCAAAGACTTCGGAGGGCTTACCGTTTCGACAGCGGAGGGCCAAACGGTGGAATTTTTAAATCCACAAACGGTGGACGGTCCTGGAAAGAACTGACCAACGGCCTTCCCGAAGGAGACACCGGAAAGATCGGCCTCGCCATCTGCAGAACCAAGCCTAATGTTCTAATGGCGTTTGTCGAGCATGGTTTCCAACCCCGTGAAAATCTGCCTGATGGATCTGAAAATCCAGATTACAAAGATATGACCAAGCTGGGTTCCGGTATTTACCGGAGTGAAGACAGCGGTGAATCGTGGCAGTATGTGAACCGTTACTTCAACCGGCCGTTTTACTATAACCACATACACCTCAATCCCATTGACGACAAAATCGTATACGTTGTGACCGGAGGCTATCTTATTTCCTATGACGGCGGAAAAACCCTCGAACGGCAGAATACGGGAATCCACGGCGACTACCATGCCCTCTGGTCCGATCCTGCCAACAAGGACCGCTACTATATAGGTAACGATGGGGGGGCAGCCCTGACCCACGATCACGGAAAAAACTACCTTTTTTTCGATAACCTCCCCGTCAGCCAGTTCTATGCCATTGGAGCGGACAACCGGGATCCCTACTGGGTCTATGGAGGGCTGCAGGACAACGGTTCCTGGGGCGGACCCTCCAACAGCCGGGACAGCCAGGGCATCCTCACAGACCACTGGTTCAAGATCGGCGGCGGCGATGGATTTTACACAGCCGTGGATCCCAATGACTGGCGCACCGTCTATGTGGAAAGCCAGCAGGGCAGCATCAGCCGTGTCGATATCGAAACCCGCAATGGAAATTCCATACGGCCCCGTCAAAATAATGTCATCAATTACCACGACTATGTCACACAAGATATCCTCGATCTTCAGAAAGAAGCAGGATGGGGAGATAATAATCCCTTCCGTTTCAACTGGAACTGTCCGATTATTCCCTCCAGTCATCATCCCGGCACCGTGTACTTCGGTGGCAACTTTATGTTTAAAACCATGAATAAAGGCGACACCTGGGAAATCATCAGCCCCGACCTCACGACACAGGATCCTGTAAAAACGAACCGGCAGACAGGTGGTATAACTTTGGACATGACCGGAGCGGAAAATCACTGCTCTATCGTTACGATAGCCGAATCACCTCTGACTCCAGAACTTTTGTGGGCCGGAACAGATGATGGAAATGTCCAGGTGTCTCAGGATGGAGGGGGGACATGGACAAATGTTCGTGCAAACTTCGAGGGTGTCCCGGATGGCATCTGGGTCAGCCGTGTCGAAGCCTCTAGTTTCCATGAGGGCACATGCTACGTCACTTTTGACGGCCACAGGAGCGACAACTTTGTGCCCTGGGTCTTTAAAACTACGGATTTCGGAAAAACCTGGACTAACATCTCCAACAATCTTCCTGAAGGGCAGGTGGCCTATGTTATTCGCGAAGATCGCATCAACAGGAACCTTCTCATTGTCGGGACAGAGTTCGGTTTATTCATCTCTCTCAATGGAGGGGAAAAGTGGGAACACTTCATGAACAACCTGCCAACAGTTGCCGTTCATGACCTAATGATCCACCCACTCCACAAAGATGTAATCATCGGCACTCATGGACGCGGCATCTGGATCTGCGACGACATATCCGCCCTCCAACAAATGACCGATGCCACATCTTCATCTCCGGCTCATCTCTTCGACTCACGCCCGGCCACGCAGTGGACATCATTCAGCCGGGGAGGATCACGAGGCCAGTTCCTTTTTACCGGAGAAAATCCACCTCGAGGAGCCCTCGTCCACTATAAGCTGGGAACAGATGTCAAGGACGCAACTCTTGAGATCACGGACATGAGCGGGGAGAATAAACTTAATGTCAAACTTGAGGGAAATCCCGGTATCAACCGTTATGTATGGAATTATTCCTTCAATCCTCCAGAACTCAATGATGCAGAAAAGAAACTTCTCGAACAATATTTGAAAGTCACAGACAGGAGTGAAAGACGAAACATCAGCAACAAACTGGCAGAATCCCTGGAAGCCCGCGGCCAAAGATTTGGCGGCATCAACAGAAGAACCAATGAACTCAACAGTGTCCGTGCCGATGCAGGAGTGTACAAAGTAATCCTCAAAGTTGGGGGAAAAACGCTCGTCAAACCACTGACCGTTCGCACAGACCCGATGCTCAAGTAGTTTTAAAAATATTCATATTGTAAACTGACGAAGAAAAATACCGGGGTCAGGTTTTGTCTGTCCCCATGCATCGTGTGTTCGCAATCGGACAAAACATGTGCATCAACGGACATATCCTCACATGTTGGGACTAACAATTTAATCGCTTCCCCTGATTCGCCTTATTCCACCTGTTGGCATATTACTTGCAATAAGTCATGAAAAGGATTCAGTCTGCTATGAATGAGAAGAATTTATTTAAAAATAAATAGCAACCAAAAGAAGTTCAATTACGTATATAGTAAGTGACACCTTTAGGAGAAGCCAAAATGAGTTTAAGAGACATCTTAGAAAAACTAGTTCAAGGGAATGCACCTATACTCTTGAGTGACAGCAACAAGGACTGGGAAGCTGGAGTGCTTTTAGAGACACTGTCCGAACCGATGTTAAAAAGACCGGCGTATTTTCAACCCGGCATGTACATCGCTGAAATCAACGAAGGTGGTTATCTCGGAACCGTGCTCTACAAAGTCAAACAGAAATTGGACGCATAATTCATTCTAATAATTAAATATCTTTTCTTCCTATTTTCCAAGGAATCAATTTCCGTACCCATATATCTTTGGCTATGTCATAAGGAGTCACCATGATTAAAAATTTCATTAAAATCGCACTGCGGAACATCAAAAAACATAAAGGCTATTCATTTATCAATATCACCGGACTCGCTCTTGGGATGGCGTGCTGTCTTTTAATCACTATTTGGGTTCTGGATGAATTGAGCTATGACAAATTTCATGAAAACTCCCAGAATCTTTACAGGGTAGAAGAAAACCAGGATTACTCAGGCCGGAAATATCATGTGAATGTAACCCCGTATCCCTTGGCTCCGGTACTCAAGGACGAGGTCCCGGAAATCGATGAGGCCACACGATATGTAAGGGCTGGGGGAAAACTTCTGAGATATGGAGACAAAGCGTTTTTTGAAAATAACATCAGGGCCGTCGATCCCTCTTTCCTAAAAATGTTTGCCTTCCCTTTAACACAAGGCTCAAATGATTCTGCCCTGGAATCACCCTATTCAATCGTCATCTCAAAAGAGATGAATGAAAAATATTTCGGCTCTGAAGATTCACTAGGAAAAACAATTTCAATCAACAATCAATATGATTTTTTTGTGACGGGAGTATTGGATACCCTCCCACATAATTCAATCTTACAGTTCGATTTCCTTATCCCCTATGAATTTCTCAAAGCAACCAAAGACACAATTGAAAGTTTTGGAACAAATTCCATCCAGACTTTTGTTCGGATCCAGGACAACGTCTCTGAAGTCCAGGTCAATGACAAAATTCGAGAATTCCTCAAAACACGCATGCCTACAACCAACACAACTCTTTTGCTGATGCCCTTTACGCAAATTCACCTGCATGCATATTTTGGCTGGGACAGAGATCCCGGCGCAATCCAGTATGTCTATATTTTTTCAATCATAGCCTTATTTGTTCTCCTCATTGCATGCATCAATTTCATGAATCTTTCTACGGCTAGATCTGCCAACCGTGCAAAAGAAGTGGGACTTCGCAAAGTTGTCGGCGCACAAAAACATCACCTCATCCGGCAGTTCTATGGCGAATCGATAGTCTACGCATTTATTGCATTGGTTTTCGCCGCCATTTTGGTGACAATCCTGCTTCCTATTTTCAGCAAACTCGCAGGTAAAGAGTTAACATGGGATGTTGCCGGAATTGGTCCTTTATTCACAGGATTGTTTGTTTTAACAATTTTTACCGGAGTCATCGCAGGAAGTTATCCCGCGCTGTTTTTATCCACTTTTCAACCTGTAAAAGTTCTGAGAGGCGGCTTAAAATCCGGAGCAGCAAGTTCCACTTTTCGAAGAATTTTGGTCGTTGTTCAATTCTCACTGTCGATCCTCCTCATCATAGGAACAACAATTGTCTACAAACAGCTCAACTACATGAAACACAAAAGCTTAGGATGGGACAAAGAACAGCTTCTCTATGTTGTTCTAAGAGGAAGCATCGGGGACTCGTATGAAACTTTAAAATCAGAATTAACAAAAGATCCTCGGATCATGAATGTTACTGCAGCCAGCGATCTCCCTACCAATATCGGCAGCAACTCGGGCGGGGCCGATTGGGATGGACGAGATCCTGAGTTAAGTGTTCTCATAGGTACCAGTGCAGTTGACTTTGACTATATCGACACACTCAAAATCGAGATGGCGGAAGGGCGAAGTTTTTCCAAAGAATTTCCTTCAGATTCAACCTCATCATTCATTGTCAATGAAGAAGTGGCAAAAATCATGGAAAAAGATTCTGTAGTTGGAGAACGATTCAGCTTCATGGGAAGAGAAGGCTCAATTGTCGGTGTAATGAAAAATTTCCATTACCAGTCTGTCCGCAGCACCATCGAACCACTTGCTATCGCCATCATTCCCGAGTATTTCGAGGTTATGCTCATACGGTTCGCCGCCGGGGATTTGACGGCTTCTACAAAATATCTCGAGGACACCTGGCAGCGTGTTGTGCCCAATTATCCTCTCGAATTCACATTTATGGATGAGCGTGTAGACCAGATGTACAGAACAGAGGAAAGAATCAGTACATTACTAAAATATTTTGCTGTCCTGGCTGTGCTCATTGCCTGTCTGGGACTTTTCGGTCTAGCCTCATTCACAGCCGAGCAGCGTACAAAAGAAATTGGAATCAGAAAAATACTTGGTGCCAGCGCACAAAAAATCACGGTGATGCTCTGTAAGGAATTTTTCATTCTTGTCATTGTGTCAAACACAGTCGCTATTCCTGCCGCCTACTTTCTCATGCGGAACTGGCTTCAGGGCTATGCATACAGAACAGAGCTAAACGGAATTGTCTTTTTATCGGCCATGGCTGTAACCTTAACAATTGCTCTAATCACAGTCAGTTTCCAGGCAATTCGAGCCGCTTTGGCAAATCCTGCCGATTCGCTGCGGTATGAATAAAAAAGTTAATCTTCTACTTGACATGCTATAGGGGGGTATAGTATACATATACATGCTTCTGATTTAAGAGGAGTCATGGTAATTAAAATATTTATTTTATTTTGAAACTATTGTATAATATCTATAGTTATAGTAGTGTAAATAATTTTTAGGGAGAAAGCATTGGCAAAAACACTTATGTCAAAAAGGGTAAACTTTTCAAATCCCCCATCTAATTCCGCAAATACAATTCTTATTTCTCCAGTTCAAACCTATATGAAAGACATGGGAAATATTCTCCTCCTCTCTCGGGATGAAGAAGTCTCTCTCGCAAAGAAGATAGAAAGAGGAAATAAGATCATCCGGAATGCCCTTATTCAAACACCATATATGTTAGAGGAACTCCAAACACTGAGAGGAAAGATTAAGGATAATTCTTTTCAGATACACAGAATATTTAACACGTTTGAATTAAATGGAGAGGAAGCTAACCTTAAAAGACAAAAAATGCTTCTTCTCAAGAAAATTAAAAAAATTGAAAATATTTATTTCACGCTTAAGAACACATCTCTCACAAAGAAAAATGGCCTGGCACGATGTCGAAAAATCATCCAGTTGAGAAAACAGATCCAGGATCTCGGCATCCATGA
>CAZEWV010000115.1:6552-7724 GCA_964516025.1 uncultured Eubacteriales bacterium | reverse complement strand
TGATTTTCCTGGCCCTCTCATTTTTCCTGTCTAAGGAAGCCTCTGCAAAAAATCAGGAAAAGAGTCTCAGACAGCTGAAAATCAAAAAACAGAATATCCAAAAAGAGTTTCAAACCGGTTTGGAAGAAATCCATTCTCGAGAAAAACTCCTTCAAACATCCCTATTCCCTGAGAATAAAAAAGAAATCTTCTCTCTTTTGAAAACTCTTATCACAGATCCAGAGATTGAAGGAATCGGATATTATGACAACAGAGGAGTAGTTATCCTCTGGTTGGGGAATGTGGTTGATGTCAAAGACATTTTTGCCGCCCACAAAGACATAATCCCTCTTACCGAGAGACCGGTGTCTCTACTCATCAAAAACAAAGCATCATCCTTCCTGGTCAGTATAGAACAAGTTCAGCCGGATAAATTTGTAATTTTTCACCGCCTTTTAGCATTCCAGCCTGAACTCAAATCTCCCTACCTCACCGAGTATCACTTCCTGAAGACAAAACTTTTAAAAAACAGCATCATAGATTATATAGATTTTCAAGATGACGTGTCGAGATTTGAGAAAATTTTCTCCAAATACAATGATGAATTTATAGGGGAACCGATCTCGCCCGACAACATCCTCCCTCTCATTTTCCCTTTAAGAAATGAAGAAAAAAGGATCATCGCGACTGTCGCGCTCAGCTCTCCTCCGATGCCATCCAATGTCACCACTTGGCAGGAGAATTTCCTCCTCTTCTTTTATATATTTTTTGGATTATTCCTTGTATTCTCTCTTATTTTCACTCTAAAAGTATCTCCTCCGACACGATCACGAAGCCCTCTCACCGGTTTGATCGTTATCCTTATCCTGATTGGAATCAGGTTGATTTTTTTTCCTCTGAGCCAGCTCGAAAGGATTCAGGCACTTCCTATCTTCTCTGCTTCAACAGCAGGATTCTTTTCTTTCTGGGATTTTACTAAATCTCCAGCAGATATATTCCTCACATCAGCCTGTTTGTTCCTCATTTTCGGCTACCTCCTGATTTACCTCTATTGGCCATCCAAACAGCAAAAAGTGAACAACAGTTTTTCCCTGGCTTTAGCATCAAACGCCGTATTTGTCTTTTTTCCCTTTTTGCTCATCTATATTTTTCAAGAAGCCCTTTTTCGTCTTGTCCTCAATTCCAATCTCAAT
>CAZEWV010000115.1:2564-6452 GCA_964516025.1 uncultured Eubacteriales bacterium | reverse complement strand
TACCGACCCAAAATAGGACAAAAAAAAGAATTGTTATTTGCTTTTATCTGTCTTTCCACTCTTTTTATTTATGCATCTGTAGAAGATTTTTCAACATCACGCCATCGCAATCTTTTACAGAATACGATAAAAAACACTATCGAATCCCAAAAAAACTGGGGAATGCTTCTTATCAAACAATCCCAGCCGGAAATCGATTTCAGGGAGGAGTCGATCCGTTCTTTCTTTAAGAGCTCTTTGCCATCAAATTTGGCCCATTCTCTCTGGGGGATGACCCTCATTTCAAAATTTAACTGGTATTCCAGTCTTGAGCTCCTTGATCCTGATGGGACCATTCTCTCTCGATTCTCTCTGAATGTCCCTAATTATTCACTCATCACTTTCGATCTCCCTTTTAGTCCGGAATGGACCATTTCCTCTAATAAAATTCCATTTATTGGACGAGAAAAGGATTTTCTTCTTGCTTATAAGGATTATTTTGAAGGAGAAGACTATCTCGGACGATTGATCATCTACCTGTCTCTCGATTACGAGATGCTTCCATTTCTCTATTCGGCCAATCCATACTTCGAACTCCTTCGAGACAGTTCTCTTCCATCTCTCAATGAATTGGACTTTGGCTTTGCTGTCTATGACTCAAATGGAAATCTTCTTTTTAATCCATACAATATATCATCCGGTATTGATCCCGATCTCCTTCTGAATATCGAATTGGACTCAGTTCCTCAATGGTCCTCTTTTAAAGAAAACCGGAATCAATATCTGAGTTTTTATTTCAAGGATGACAATAAAATCTATTCTCTTTTTCTCCCTAAGGAGAATTTCCTCGATTTCTCGGTAGAATATTTAGAACTCTTTTTCCTTTATCTTTTCTTCTCGATGACTCTTTTCCTAATAATCTCAGTCACCCTCACGAGGAAAAAACCGAAAAATCCATTTTGGTCATTTTCCAACAGAGTTTATATCTCCTTTGTCGTTGTGGCTTTGATCCCACTTATCCTTTTCACAGTCCTAACAAGAAATTTTGTTGACCAGATTTTCACACAGCAGATCACAGAAAAAGCAGAGTATCAAGCTGAGTACGCCCAGAGAGTCATGTATGATTTTTTCTACTTCGAGCAGGAAGAACAAGTTTCTTCAGCCCTCCCTCCGGATGACTTTGTTTTATGGTTAAGCTCGACAATTTCAAATGATGTCAATCTCTATCGCGATGGTTTTCTTTTTTCATCAAGCCGGAGAGAATTTTTTGACTACGGCATACTCCCGGACCTCATCAACGGAGAGATCTATTACAAAATGTTGTACGAGAGTCATCCATTCTATACTCAAGCCCAGAAAATCGGCGATTATTCGTTCCAGACCCTCACCATCCCCTATCTGCACCAGGATAACCTTCTCCTTATTTCTCTTCCCTTTCCGCTACAACAGCAGGAAATATCAGAGGTATCGGAAAAATTGATCGAATTTTTCATATTGATCTCTGTCTTTTTTCTTGCGGCCGTACTCCTTTTTGCCCGTGGGATTGGTGGCATGATCATCACTCCGATACAAAAACTTCTGGCCGGCACCAAAGAGGTCAGCCTAGGCAATCTCGAGATTTCCATTCCTCACAAGCACCAAGACGAGATGAAAACACTGATTGATGGTTTTAACACAATGATTCGGAACCTCAAACAACACCAACAGGATCTGGCTGACATGAGCAAAAAGGTGGCCTGGGCAGAAATGGCCAGGAAAGTGGCTCATGAAATAAAGAATCCTCTCACACCTATCCAGCTATCGGCCGAACACCTTTTAAATGTCTACAATGACAAAAGTGAAAATTTCGATGACGCACTCAAAGAATCGACCTCATACATCATCAATGAGGTGGAAAATCTAAGAAGAATTGCTCATGAATTTTTAGAAACTTCAAAGGACATAGAGCAACAAAAAGACATCCTTAATCTTCAAGATATCATCAAAGAAACAATCGATCCTTACAAAAAAATCCTCACAGAAAGAATTCGGATAAAAGAACACGTCAGTGGACAGAACTTCCGATTTTTTGGGGATAAAGTAAAAATCAAAATCGCATTAAGAAATATTTTCACAAACGCGATCGAGGCCATTCAAAAAAAAGGTGTAATAAGCATCTCTCTATCGAGTCAAAATAAAAAGTTGAAGCTAGTCATCCAAGACACCGGCCCTGGCATTGATGAAGATATGCTGAATAGAATTTTCGAGCCTTATTTTTCAACAAAAGACGTGGGTACGGGACTCGGGCTTCCCATCGCTAAAAAGATCATCGAAGATCATGACGGATCTATCGAAGCTTCCAGTAAAGAAAATAAGGGAATAACCATAACAATCAGACTTCCAGGGATTCAATCGGACTGATGAAGAAGTTCGTTTTTTTTTTAAATTTTTTTCAACAGTTTCCGACTAAAACAAAGATCTGGAAATTTTAATAAAAGTATGGAAAAATAATTGACTAAATGAACAAAAATATTTATCTTAAAACTTTCATTTTTGTACTGTTAGCCTTGACTTTTCAACCAGCATTTGCAGAAAATGTCAGCTTCAAATTCAGCTTCAACACAAATAACATCCAGCAAGGAGATCTTTTCACATCCACTGAATCCTTTAACACGCTTTGGCAGGATTGGAAAAACAGTAAAGGAGGAAGTTTGAACGGGATGTTTGATCCCATCACATATGGATTTAATTACGAGTTGGAGTTGAGGATTCCAATTTTTTCCGGTTTTGCCTTAAACCTGGGTGGCAGCCGCTTACAAAATACCGGCGAGGGAACGATAGTCTTCGAACATACTGGCGGAATCCAATCAGAAACACATTTTTTAAAAAACTCTATCCGTGTCTATCCATTCAAAATCGGATTCAGTTATATGTTCCGTCTGCCCTTTTTCTCAAATCTATCCATCGGCATCGGCGGTGGAAGGCTCATTATCTTCAGCAAGTTTGAAACCTCTGAAAGATACGATCTTGATTTTTCAGGAGTTGGAGAGGAATTCAATTACTGGTACTCGAGGTCAAACTCTTACAATTCAGAAGCTCTTGGACTCTATGCCGCAGCCACACTGGAATATGAGCTTTTTAAATTCGTAGCCATTGTTTTGGAAGCTGAACAGAAATGGATTAAAATAGACGGATTTAAAGGCCCATACTCGTATGAAGATTTTGACGGAATAGACGAAAGCGGTAAAGCATCCCTGTACTTTTATGAAAGTAACCAGTGGGATTTGGGAAACTACTATTCAATTCTCATGGGTCATAAGGACAGACCGGACAGTGAAGACATTCGAAATATCCGGCAGGGAGAGTTGAATTTCAGCGGATATTCCCTTAAGGTAGGGATCAGGTTCATATTTTAGAAAAGGACAGTAAGATGTCAAAGACTCTTGTAACTTACGTCAGTCAAACAGGAAACACAAAATTTATAGCAGAGGCCATCTATGCCGCAATCGAAGGTGAAAAATCAATCAAATCCGCAGAGAATGTGCTCGATGAAGATTTAAAAGAATACAGCCTCATTTTTATCGGTTTTCCCGTTCATTCGCACAGCATTTCCTTTAAAGCGGAATCTTTGATAAAGAGGATCCCAAAGAAAAAGAAAATCGCGTTATTTTCTACACACGGTTCTTTAACGGGAAGCCATCTTTCCCGGAAAGCCTTGGAATATGCGGCAGTAGTCGGCTCACACACTCAAATAATTGGGACTTTCTCGTGTCGCGGTAAAGTGTCTATGCATGCTCTGGATGTGCTCAGTAGATCTCCTGAGCACAAAGCATGGGCTGAAATGGCCGCTTCAGCCCACAGCCACCCCGATGATAACGATATCGCCGACGCCCGTTCTTTCGCCCATTGGATACAGACACTTTTTGCACA
>CAZEWV010000115.1:0-2464 GCA_964516025.1 uncultured Eubacteriales bacterium | reverse complement strand
TTTCTGGGCTTCCGGATTTTTGTTTTCAACAAGAGAAATCCCTTTAGCTATAGCCAGGGGATTTCCCTTGAGTATCTCTTGAGCGATGTTGAACATTCAATACTCAGACAGCACCTTTTGGGCAATGATCCAACGCTGAATTTCAGATGTCCCCTCACCTATGGTTGCCAGTTTGGAATCTCTGTAGAATTTCTCTACTGGATAATCCTTAGTAAAACCATACCCTCCGTGAATTTGAACAGCCATCGATGAGGCTTTAACAGCCAGTTCGCTGGCAAAAAGCTTGGCCATTGCTGATTCTTTTGCGATCTTTTTTCCTTTATCTTCCAGGAAGGCCGCTTTATATGTCAAAAGTCTAGCCGCTTCCAGTTCGGTAAATCCATCGGCAAGCATCCATTGTATGGCTTGAAAACTGGCAATCGGCTGGTTGAATTGAATCCTTTCTTTGGCATATTTGAGGCTGGCTTCTAAGGCTCCGGAAGCTATTCCCAAGGAAAATCCAGCTATACTCACCCGTCCGCCGTCTAAAATGGCCATGGCCTGTGAGTATCCTTTATTTTCTTCTCCAATCAAATTTTCAGCCGGAACTTTAACATCCTCAAAAATGAGTTCCGCTGTATCGGCAGCCCTTATCCCCAATTTATCTTCCTTTTTTCCTGCCCTGTACCCTTCCATCCCCTTCTCTAAAATAAAAGAGGAAATGCCATGCCGTCCCTTGTCGGGATCTGTCTTTGCCAGAACAACAGCAATTTCAGCCAGAGTTGCGTTGGTGATAAAACGTTTAGTCCCATTGAGGATCCAGTGATCTCCATTTTTCACTGCTCTTGTTTTCATGGCAGCAGCGTCTGAACCAGCTTCAGGTTCAGTCAGGGCCCATGCTCCAAGAGTTTGACCAGATGCAGTACGAGTAAGGAATTTTTGTTTCTGCTCCTCACTAGCAAAAAGATTCAGATGGTTGGAACAAAGTGAGTTGTGTGCGGCAACAGTAAGCCCAACTGAAGGATCGACCTTCGACAGCTCCTCGAGAATGATAACATAATCCACATTTGAATAACCTGATCCATTGTATTCAGGAGGGATAACAATACCTAACAATCCCATCTCAGCCAGCTTCTTCGTAAAAACTTCCGGCCAGACACCTTTTGCATCAGTGTCCTTTACAAAAGGTTGGATCTCTTTTTGTACAAAGTTTCTAATAGCTTCTCTAAGAATATTTTGTTCTTGGGAAAAGGAAAAGTCCATTTTCTATCCTATTATGTATGTAAGTATTATTAAAATATTTTTGTAAAACTCTTTTCATATTACTTTTTAGATAATGAAGAATCAAGCGAATTGATATTAAGGGTGGAAGGTTTCTCGATTGACAGTGAACAGGAAATCGTCTACATTTAAATTATGTTGGTGCTTGTTCGATTTATTTTCTACGCTTTCCTTGTCTATTCTGTCCTAAAAATATTCCGTTTTATCCAGGCCTTAGGCAGCAGAACTATTCCCACAACAAAACGTCCCTCAAAAAGTCTTTCAGGAGTGATGGTCAAAGACGAAATCTGTCAAACCTATCTTCCAAAAGAAGATGCCATAAAAGAGCTAAAAGAAGGAAAAACACATTTTTTCTGCTCAAGGGAATGCCAAGAAAAATTCCTAGACAATAAAGATAATAAGGTCCACTAGTCCGAATAAAATAAAAAAAGGGGTCGCGTCTTAACATTTAACATTCACATGATTGTGAATGTTAAATGTTAAGACGCGACCCCTTTTTTTATAAAATCAGGGAGCTAAGCTCCAAGCATCAATAGTCACACTGTCTTCCAGGTTGATCTGTTCATGTTCGGTGTTGGGTGGGACAATGTATGCATCCCCAACCCTTATAACAGACTCTTCGACCTCATCATTCTTTCTAATGATAATCTTCTGTGAGCCCTCAAGGATAGTTGTGACCTGCTCATAGGCATGCTTATGTGGAGGGACTTTCGATCCCTTTTTGTACTCGAACTTCGCCATCAAGATGTCTCTTCCACAAGCTAAGGTGTTTCGCACTGCTCCATCAAACATTTCGACTCTGGGTTGATCCTTTTTTGAAATCTTATACATATTATCTCCTCCAAAATTCTGGTCTATTCTCAACACTTTGGCTAAACATTATTAGCACCCTCTCCATATGGATTTGTATCAATATTGGAAAGCTTTTCGTAAAATTACCAGGTGATCCGAAAATCTTTATAATCGCCTTTATAGACTGTCCATTCGATATCCAAACTCTCAACCCGGGACAGGGGCGGCCCTTTTTTGACAAATCCGAGCAGGTCTTCAATTCTCTCTTTTTCTCCCTCAGCTAGAATTTCAACTTCTCCACTGGCCAAATTTTTCACCCAGCCATTGACACCAAGAGAGGAGGCCCATTTTCGTGTATGGTCACGGAAAAAAACACCCTGCACCCTTCCATGGACCAGGATGTGTGCTCTGG
>CAZEWV010000114.1:0-7764 GCA_964516025.1 uncultured Eubacteriales bacterium | reverse complement strand
AACAATACGGTTACCCTGCTGCTGGATCAACATGCCCGTTCCATAATATTTGGCCCTGTAATCCTCAGTCAGGCGCGACATGTTGCGTCTATCGAGAAAATTCGAATGGGGATCCAGTGTTTGGAGCATTCCTCTTATTGAAGAATAAGCCAATTCTTCGGGATCCACATCTTTGTAATAATTCTCTTGGATAAAAGAGATGATGGTCGAAATTTTGTCGATAGAATTTGTCCAGACATCCTCATCCCATGCGACAGCCAGCACGATCAAAAAAAAGATAACAGTAAAAATGCTTAGTTTTTTCATGAAATCCAGCTAGTTTTGATATTACCAAAGCTTTTGAGGGTTGTAAAGACTCCTATTGACCAATCCCTGCTCTTTGGATATACTTTCTTATCCGTAAGCTCAACTTCATAGAGGCAGGAAAAAAAAATGTTTGGAAGCATCGGAATGATGGAACTCGTCGTCATATTTACCATCGCACTTTTGGTATTTGGCCCGAAAAAACTTCCTGAAGTGGGACGATCCATCGGAAAGGCATTAAGGGAGTTCCGGCGAACCACTGACGAAATCAAGGAAAAACTTGAAGAAGAGATTCAAGCCGATGATTTCAAAGAGATTAAAACTGAAATCAACGAATTCAAAGACGAATTCAAAAAGGATTTATACAAGGATGACGAAGGGAAAAAAATCTCCTGACTCTATGACCTTCCTTGAACATCTTTCGGATCTCCGAAAACGGCTTTTCTATTCCTTCATCGCTTTGTTCGTAGGTGTTATTCCTGCTTGGGTCTTCAGCAAAGATCTGTTCAATATCCTTGCCGTTCCTGTCTACAAATATCTTCCGGAGGGAGAAAAATTAGCCTTTATCAAACTGACAGATCCTTTCATGCTCTATATCAAAGTCTCTTTTCTAGCCTCCATTTTCTTTATGTCTCCCTTCCTTTTCTATCAAGTCTGGTTATTCATTGCACCAGGCCTTTACCGAAAGGAAAAAAAATATGTCATTCCTTTTGTTCTTTTTACTTCTTTTTTTTTCATGACCGGAGCATTATTCGGATTTTTTGTCGTCTTCCCTTGGGCTGTCCGGTTCTTTTTAAGTATGGGCTCTGAATTCCAGGCTATGATTACGGTGGATAAGTATTTCAGCCTGGTTCTGCGTGTTCATCTGGGAATTGCCTTGGTCTTCGAGATGCCTACCTTGACTTTTTTCCTTTCCAGGATGGGGATCATCACTGCAAAATGGATGGTTAAAAATTTCAAGTATGCCGTACTTGCCATATTTGTTATAGCCGCCATTATCACTCCTACTCCTGATATGGTCACCCAAAGTATTATTGCCGTCCCCATGCTCGGCCTCTACGGACTCAGCATTCTTATTGCCTTCATCTTCAACAGGAAAAAAGACAAAAAAAAAGATAAAGAGGAGAACAATTCTGAAGACACCCTCGCGGATTAAGAAATCCAATATGGAAAAAGTTCTTCTCCGAAGAGTTCAGGAATATAATCCCGAAATCATCCGGAACATCATCACTGAAGGAATGGATGAACTGGGAATAGAAAAAACGAACAAAAAAAACATAACGATAAAACCCAATGTTGTTTTGGCCCACCACAAATTGGCTCCCTCCGCGTTCACCCGCCCGGAATTTCTTGACGGCCTGCTTAGGTCTCTCCAAGCACTTCAAGATCCGAACTTAAAAATCACGATCACCGAAAAATCAGGCACCGGACTGCCGACATCCCGAATGTTCCGCAGGGCAGGCTACACGCGTCTGAAAAAGCAGCACCGAATCAAGCTGCTTCCTCTAGAAGAGGATAAAAAAATTCGTATTCTCCTCTCTAAAGGCACGGTGCACAAAACCATCACCACAGGGAAATCAATCACGGATAATGACTTCCTTGTCTATGCGCCAAAATTAAAAAGCAATGTCTTGAGCCACGGCCTGACCGCTGCACTTAAATTGAACATCGGGATCCTCTTGGACAGGGAACGGATGTGGAACCACAACTATAAGCTCGATCAAAAAATTGTCGATCTTTTAGAAGTTGGGCTTCCCGACCTTATTGTTACAGACGCTATTGAAGCCGCTATCGGCGGCAATCAGATGACACAGCATGGTGTTCATCTCGGACTTATCATTATGGCCAGAAACTCCGTCGCCCACGATGCAGTCTGTGCCCGCATCCTGCATCTCGACCCTAAAAGAATACCCTATCTCAGCATCGCTCACTTGAGAGGTTATGGACCGTTGGACTTAAATGAAATTACGATAGGCGGGGACGTTTCCCTCGAAGAGATCCGGAAAACAACTAAAACCTGGGATCTGGGTCTGAAAAAAGTCGATCAAGTGGACGTCGGCATGAAAATTTTGTGCGGTTTGCCCTACTGCACAGGAGGATGCCACGGCATCTTCCTCGACTGGCTGTATATGATCAAGGATCGCAAACCCAAACTCTGGAGGAAGCTGCCGGAGTGGACAGTGGTTATCGGAAAATACAAGGGGGATGTTACCGCAAATCGTCTGATGAAAATTGGATCCTGCACAGAAATACAAGGCGAAGTCAAAGCCCGGAAGCAAGTCAAAATCAAAGGCTGCCCGCCAAAGCACAAAGATCTTCTCCTCTCTTGGCTCTTCAGAGGGAGAATTGTAAATCCTCTTTTCCGGCTGGATCTGATTATCGATTCCTATTTTTTTCTTTTCCTATCCTGGTGCAGAAGACTATTATCCGGGAGGCTCTGAACACGGATGGACGGAAGACTGATTATCAACAATGAGCGTATTGAAACAGACGATAAAAAGAAATCCATAAATCCGGCAACTCTCGAATCTCTTGGTGAATTCAGCCTCGCCTCATTGACTGAGTGTCGAAAAGCCATCCAGGCTGCGACCGATGCATTTCCGGCATGGTCAATCCTATCTCTTAAAGACAAAAAAGCTATTTTTATGAAGGCCAAAACCATCCTGCTCAATAAGGGGGAGGAAGCGGCCACACTCATCTCCAAAGAGAAAGGATCTCCGCTTTCGGAATCCATGATGAGTGAAATCCAGGGAGGTCTAGAGGCTCTGGATTACTACGGAAAAAATATAAAGACAATTTTGAAGCCAAGAAAAGCCGACCATCATGTCACCTATTTCTCGCATAAAAAAAGCGAGTATGCTTTTCATCCCCTGGGCCCCACTCTGATTATCTCTCCATGGAATTATCCCTTTATCATCCCGGTAGCCGAAGTGCTAAGCGCTCTTTCGGCAGGGAATACGGTCATTCTTCGGCCATCTTCATCCACTCCATTTACGGCCCTCCTGCTTGGTGAGATTTTATTAGAAGCCGGCCTTCCCCCGGGAGTGCTTAATGTCGTCTGCTGTCGTATCCCCCAAGCCGAGGAATTGATCACTCATCCGGACATCCATTCCATCATGTTTACCGGGAGTGCCGCCACAGGTAAGAGGGTTATGGAGCTGGCCAGCCGAAATTTAACCAATGTGGTTCTCGAACTCGGAGGAAAAGATCCGATGATTGTGCTCGAAGATGCAGACCTCGAGAGAGCGGCTCGAGGGGCCGTGTGGGGTGCATTCACCAACTGCGGCCAAGTGTGCTCCTCCATAGAAAGAGTGTATGTGCAGAAGAGCGTGGCCACAGAGTTCGTCGATAAAGTTGTGGCACTATCGAAAAATCTCAAGGTTGGCGATCCTCTGGAAGCAGGGACTGATGTAGGACCTTTAGCTATTCCTTCTCAGCTAGAAATCGTCGAGGACCATATTCAAGATGCCAAAGAGAAGGGCGCACACATTCTTGTGGGCGGAGAAAAAACGAAGGATGTTCCCGGATATTATTTCAAGCCCACAGTACTCACTCATGTCGATCACAGCATGAAAATCATGAAAGAAGAAACGTTCGGCCCCGTCCTTCCTATCATGATGGTTTCTGATTCAGAAGAAGCCGTTAATCTCGCTAATGACTCGGACTATGGCTTGACCGCCTCTGTATGGACAAGAAATAAAAAGCTATCCTCACAATTGTCGAGAAGGCTTCATGTTGGCTCGGTCACGATAAATGACCATCTGTTTTCATTTGCCGAACCGGGAGCCTTGTGGGGAGGAGTCAAACATACGGGCATAGGACGGTCTCATGGTCCTTATGGTATTTTAGAGCTTGTGAATATTAAGTACATCAGTCGCGACTTTTCTAAAAAGAAGACACAGCTCTGGTGGTACCCTTATGGAGAAGACCTCCTACAACTGCTCAAAGTGTCCATGAATGTTTTCCACCACAGTCGGTTCTGGGGGAAAATCCGGGCTCTGCCTGCTCTCCTCCCGTTCTTCTCCAAAATATACAAAGGAAGCCCCCTCCGGAACTACATCAGGAGAGCACCGCGATCGTTTAAAAAGTAAGACTAGAGACAAATGAAGACAATCGGATTAACAGGCACAAATGGTTCAGGAAAGGGAGCCGCTGCGGAATATTTCATCAGCAAAGGGTATGCCTTCTATTCACTCTCGGATGTGATTCGGGAGGAACTTAAAAAAGATGGATTAGAACTCACCCGGGATAATTTGATTCGAAAAGGGAATGAACTTCGTGCTGCACGTGGTGCCGATTTCCTGGCACGGCAGGTGATGAAAATAGTTGAAGGCAAGACTGTCATCGACAGTATCCGGAATCCAGAAGAGGTCCGTTTTCTGCAAGGCAAAAAAAATTTCATTCTCCTGGCTATCGATGCCGATGTTAAGCTAAGATATGAACGCGTCAAAAAGCGCGGCCGCGATGAATCGGCGGCCACCCTACAAGAATTTATAGAGAAAGAAGACGAAGAACAAACGACAAACCCAATGCAGCAGCAGCTCCACACATGTTTAGAAATGGCGGATTTTACGGTCCTCAACGAAGAATCCCTTGAAGACCTATACAATAAACTGGAGAAATTTCTTTGAACCCAAAAAGAGTGACCAAAGACGAGTATTATCTAGGAATCGCCAAGGAAGTAGCCAAAAGGAGCACGTGCTTCCGCCGCTCGATCGGTGCCATCATCATCCGTGATGATCAGATTATATCCACAGGATATGTCGGCGCCCCCAGGAAAACCAAATCCAGTTTTGAACACGGCTCCTGTCTCCGTGACAAACTCAACATACCTCACGGGCACCGTTATGAACTCTGCAGGAGCGTTCATGCCGAACAGAATGCCATCATCAACGCCGCAAGAGCGGGAGTCAGTCTTCTTGGCGGGGATATCTATATTTTCGGGAAGACAGTAGAAGAGGACAAGACTATCGATGCCATCCCATGTTTCATCTGCAAAAAAATGATCATCAATACCGGATTGAAACGTGTCCTCAGCTCTGGAAAAGACGGCAATATGTTGATATTCAGCACCGACGATTGGGTCAACGACTGGAAAGAAAACGACATCATTGACGACAAACATCAATACGGCTGATCCGGACATGAAGCGAACGGCCACACTCTTTGCCCTGATCACACTTTCCCTTTTGCCCCTCAGCTCTTTCCAGCAAAACCCAACGCTTGAAACTCGATCTGAAACAAGACTTCTTAAACTCTTGGATATAACGCCTTCACTAGACTCAATCGACTTCATCAAGAATAAAACTCATTTTTTTCTTCAAAATATTTTAACAGAACAGTCTCATCCAAAAACACGGAATTTCAGCCAGCTGATCCGGGAAGACTATGAAAAAGGTTTGAAGCAGATTCTCACCTCCTATGAGGATATCGTGAAAACGCTGGATGCTGTGGCCGAAAAAACACTCATTTTAAACAGGCTTGTCCGGTCCATCGAAAGGGCCATTGTGACCGGACATAAAATCTACATTTACAGTGGTGCAACAGATGGACTGGCCAAGCAGGCGGAAAGTGCATTCTGGCGTCCTTTTTGGAAAAAAGTCAGGGGAACAGGGAAAATCTGGGATAAACTCGAACCATCTATACCAGCAACCATCCAAGATTTGCTTATCGGAGAAATGGCGGGCGGGGACCGGGCTTTAATGGGATCGATGGAAGGCTTGGACGATCTTTTGCTTTTGGGATGGCTTCAGCTCCAACAGCACGGCATCAAGAAAGAGGATGTGGTTATCTGTTTCTCGGAGGGCGGAGACACTCCATCTGTTATCGGAACTCTTCAGGCTGCTGTCGATTTGTGGAAAGATGATGGGACTTATGACCCTCAAAACGCCAATAAACATCTCTTTTTCATTTATAACAATCCGGATGACAAACTCCTCAATCTCAATCGAAGCCAGAGCATTATTGAAGATCAGGGGATTACAAAAATCAATCTCTCCACAGGTCCTCAGTCCATTTCAGGCTCAACCCGCATGCAGGCAGCCACTATTAATGCCTTTTTCTTCGGGCATGTTCTTCAAAGCGCTCTGCACAGAGCTCTAAAGAATTTCCTATCTAAAAAGGAGATGGCCCGCCTCGGCTACCAAGACAGGTACACACTGCCGGAAAAGTTATCAGAATTCTCCGCAATCCTAAAAGAAATTAAAAATAATTTACCCGCAATAGCGAGGATTGCCAATCTTGAAGCGGATACATACAAAACCGGTCATCGTGCAACCTATTTCGCACAAAAGGGACTGGCCGCGGTATTCTCAGACAGCACCGAAAGGAGTCTTGATTTCTCCCTTCCGCCACCTGACACCAACGCAACAATAAACAGGAAGTCGTGGATTCAAGTGTGGACAGCCGCATCCGGCCGTGAGGAATCCTGGCAGGCCTTTTTGGGACGGGACTTTCGAGGGCTTGATCCCGGTTTTTACAAAGCTCCTTTTTCAGAAGTTATGGGCGATCCCCGCATGAAAAAAATGGCCTTGGAACATTTGGAACACACAGGAGAAAACCAGAAGCTTCTCTATGATTTTTCTCTGGCGGCCTTCAACCTCACCAACCGCGGCCCCAGAAATGGGGATCTAGGAGTCTGTGTGCTGATGGATCAAGAAGATACAGGTCTTTCCGAAAAAAGCTCATATCTCAGGAGGTTTTTGTCTCTTTTTTCCGGAAATAACAAAAATTCAGCCATCATATTTGTCCACAGTCGGAACAAGAAAGACATCAAAGAACGTGTCGAAAATCTGCCTGAATCCGAAAGGATAACAAAAGACGCTTTAGTCACGGTCTTTGTCGAAACCACAAATGATCTTCTTGCCATAAACCAGCACGTTGCCCTCAAAATCCTTCTCAACTCTCATTCTACCGCTGTCATGTCCGGCCTTGGAAGAGTGATAGGGAATACATTGACTCACATACGGCCATCCAACAAAAAATTCATTGGACGGGCCACTTATCTCATCCAATCCCTCGTTAATGATACCATTAACCACCCACAGTGGATCAAGCCCTATGGCATCCGAAAGCCCATTTCTTACGGAGAAGCCAATGCCGTTCTATTTGAAAGCATGCGGTATTTTAGGGATAAAAACACTTTCACAGAAACCGGTTCGGAAGTGGCCCTCTCTATCATCCATATCCTAGAATCTCTGCGACAGAAATTTGGATTGTCCCAAGACGAGGCCTATGAGATTATGAAAAATAAGGGGCTGACATTTTATCTATCTGAAATCATAGATCAATAATCAGCACATATCATCCACAGATAAAATATATCGATTTTTTGCGCCGGTTCCTCTTTTACAGCAAAAATGTCGAATAGAGAAAGAAGGCGCTGTAATCCAGATGTTTTCTTTTCGCTTCATCAACAAGCGGTTTAAAAGAGGATTTAAAATCCACTGGCGCTGTTTTGAA
>CAZEWV010000113.1:0-7791 GCA_964516025.1 uncultured Eubacteriales bacterium | reverse complement strand
TGGTTAAACAGATGGGCTTTGAGGGCTATTTTATGATCGTGTGGGACCTCATCCGTGAAGCCAAAATACAGGATATTCCTGTAGGGCCGGGGAGAGGGTCTGCAGCGGGAAGCCTCCTTGCTTACAGCCTGGGCATAACGGATATCGATCCCATTGAGTTCGGCCTCATCTTCGAGCGGTTCCTCAATCCCGAACGGATCAGTTTGCCCGACATCGATATCGATTTTTGTGCACGACGCCGGGATGAGGTTCTTTCCTATGTGACGAAAAAGTACGGCCGTGAAAATGTCTGTCAGATTATCACTTTCGGGACCATGGCAGCGCGCGGATCCGTCCGGGATGTGGGCCGGGTACTGGAGGTCCCCCTTCCTGAGGTGGATAAGATTGCCAAGATGATTCCGCCGGTGGGCCCCGATGCGACAATCGAGCGGGCACTAAAAACAATCAAGCCTCTGAAAGACCTGAGAGACCACAACACAAAAATCGCCAATCTTTTGGTCAATGCGCAGAAGCTGGAAGGGCAAGTCCGCCATCCCTCCATTCATGCAGCCGGGATTGTCATCACACCCGCTCCGATTGTGGAGTTTATGCCCATCTACCAGTCAACCAAAGGTGAAATCACTACACAGTTTCCCATGGGCGACATCGAGGCCATCGGTCTCCTCAAGATGGATTTGTTGGGCCTGCGCAATCTGACCGTCATCAAAGATACGGTTGAGATCATCAAAAAGTGCACCGGCGAAACGCTTTGCCTCGAAAAAATTCCTCTGGATGACGAAAAAACGTTTGACCTTTTCCAGGCCGCCAATACGGATGGGGTCTTCCAGTTTGAAAGTCCGGGGATGAAGGATCTTTTAAGGAAATACCGGCCGGAAAACTTTCGGGATCTGATTGCCATGAATGCGCTCTACCGCCCGGGCCCTTTAAAAAGCGGGATGACCGATGAATTCATAAAGTGCAAACACCATCCGGACCGCGTCAGCTATGAGACACCTGAGCTCGAACATATTCTCAAGGAGACCAAAGGCGTCATCGTCTTTCAGGAACAGGTGATGCAGATCGCCACGGCCCTCGCCGGATTTTCAATGGCCGAAGCCGATATTTTACGCAAGGCGATGGGAAAGAAAAAAACATCGGTCATGAAGGCCCAGAAGCAGCGGTTTATTCAGGGGGCCAAAGAGAAGGGATTGAGTCATTCCAAGGCCAGCAAGATATTTGAACAGATCAACTACTTTGCGGGGTATGGTTTCAATAAATCTCACAGCGCGGCCTACGCCTATCTGGCCTACAGGACGGCCTACCTGAAAGCCCATTATCCAGTGTATTTTCTGGCTGCCCTTTTGACATCCGAAGCGGAGAGAGGCGCGACCTCTCAGTTGGTTAAGTATATCAATGAATGCAAAGAAATGGGCATCGAAGTTCTACCGCCTGACATCAATGCCAGTGATTTTACCTTCACCGAGTCCGAGGGCAATATCCGTTTCGGGCTTGCGGCGGTGAAGAATGTCGGGGAAGGGGCTATTCAGGCAATTCTTGAATCCAGAAAAAAGAAGGGAATGTTTTCTTCTCCTTTTGATCTTTTTGAGGATGTAGATTCCAGGGCGGTTAACCGCAAGGTGATCGAAAGCCTGATCAAGTCCGGATCTCTGGATTCCCTGGGATGGAAAAGATCACAGCTCTTCCATCTTGTGGACAGGATGATCGACTATGCCCATGAGCTGCAAAAAATGAAGACCTCAAAACAGTCCTCCCTCTTTGGTCAGGGGAAGGTCGATACCCCGGAGGTCCCTGCAGAGATCAGGGGGATGAGAGAGTGGGATGAACCTCTGTTTCTGTCGTATGAAAAAGATGCCCTTGGTTTTTACATCACCGGGCACCCGCTGGCGCAGTTTGGGAAAATTTTGAAACGCCTGACCTCTCATTCCATCGGAGAGGTGGATGAGAACAATGATTTTAACAGCGAGATCCGGCTGGCTGGTATCATTGCCTCCATTAAACCGCTCAAGACAAAAAAAGACGAGCGTATGGCTACTTTTATACTCGAGGACATGACCGGAAGGATCGAAGTGGTAGTCTTCCCGGATTTTTTCCAGAAGTTCTATGAACATCTCCGGGAAGATCTTATGGTCCTGGTGAAAGGCAAGTTTTTAGGCGAGGGGGAAGGAAGGAGGATTCATCTCTCGCAAATCACCCCACTGACTGAGGCCTTCGAAAAACTTGCGAGAAGAGTTGTCCTGAAGATATTTCTACCGGGATTAGAGGACACAATCTTTGAAGAACTCAAAACCGTCCTGGACAAACACCAGGGAAAATGTCCAATTTTGTTTGATCTGCAGACCCCGCATTCCTACCGGATGGTGGTGCAGTCCATCGAAGCCCAGAGTGTCAAACCTTCCGAGGAATTTACCAAGAACGTCGAAGCCCTTTTAGGCGAGGACTCTGTTCTGATAGAATATTAGCTATGGTAAAATTGATCTTGGCCGACTGCACCCCTTCAGTCTTTACGGCTGTCCGGGCGGCATTTCCGGAGACAGAATTCGAAATTATTACTTTTTCTGATGGCCATGAAATGATCACGGAGCTGGAGACCATTCAGCCCGATGTTATTCTTTTGAACCTGTTCCTTGATTCCAAGGATGGATATGATGTTTGTCGTTTTCTCAATCACCAGGAGCGGTTCAAGACTGTCCCGCTTTTTCTCCTTCAGGGGGCATTTGAGCGTGTCGATGAGGAGAGGATGGGCGGTTTGGAATACCGGGAACTCATAGAGGAACCGTTCGACTCAATGAGCCTGGTCAGGAAAGTCCGTGATGCGGTGGGAAGCGATTTTGATCCTCAGACGCTTCCAGAGGAAGCGGTGTCTGCTGAGGATCGTTCCGGCGGCTCGGAATTAAATGAGAAGATAAAAAACCTAATTGCTGAACACACTCGGGAAAGTGAAGACCGGATTGTTGCCCGTTTGAAGGCATACGTTCTTGAGGACATGAATAAGGAATAATAGAGAATCAATAGGGAGAAGCTGGGGGGATGAAAATCGGAGATCGGATCCATTTTTTACAGAGTTGCACATCAACAAACGATGTCGTCAAAGACATGGCCGTCCAAGGAGCACCCGAAGGGACGGTCGTCATCGCGGAGGAGCAGACTTTGGGTAAGGGGAGATATCAGCGTTTGTGGCATTCTCTTCGTAGAAAAGGCCTCTATCTCTCTGTCCTTCTCCACCCCCTACAGCCTGAAATATCTCTCCTTACGCTGACTGTGGGACTGGCTGTAGCCGAGGCCCTGTGGAACGTTTGGGGAGTGAGGATTTGTCTCAAATGGCCCAACGATCTTCTCTGGGAGGGGAAAAAACTTGGCGGGATCCTCAGCGAGAGCAGTTTTGTTGGCAATCGGCTCAACCATGTTGTTGTCGGGATCGGCATAAATATAAACCATAGTGAAGAGGACTTCCCGGCAAGCATCAGAGAGACCGCCATCTCTTTAAAGCAAATCAAGCACAAAGACCTCAACATGGATTTGTTCCTGCTAAACTTATGGAAAACTCTTGAAATCTGGTATGATTTTTATATGCAAAAAAAGGCAGACTTCATTATTTCATCCTTCATGGAGTCTTCGTGTTATTCCCCCGGCCAGAAGCTTGTTGCCCTGACTGATAAAGGGCCTGTGCAGGGATCTTTTAAGGGCATTGACAAGCAGGGGGGAGTCATCCTGGAGAATCGGGAAGGGATACACACATATGTTGCAGTTGACATAAAATCACTCCAAGAGGCAAAGGAGAATTGATATGCTTCTAGCCCTAGACATTGGGAACACAAATATCGTCATTGGCGTTTTCCAGGGAGAAACCCTTTCTCAACACTGGAAAATCCAGTCCGGGAGAGAAAAAACATGTGATGAATACGCGGTAACTCTGGTGCATCTGTTTTCCTTGTCCGGAGTGACAAACGAAGAGATCCGCGATGTAATCATCTCCAGTGTTGTCCCGCCCTTGACTCCTGTTTTCCAGGAGTTGAGCCAGAATCGATTCAAAATCAAACCTTTGGTGGTGGGGCCCGGATTGAAAACCGGGATGCCCATCCTGTACGAAAACCCTCTTGAAGTCGGCGCGGACAGAATCGTCTCTTCCGTGGCGGCATTCTCAAAATACGGGGGGCCTGCGATTGTTGTGGATTTTGGGACGGCCACGACATTTGACGCCATCTCCGAGGAAGGAGAATACCTTGGGGGAGCCATCGCTCCGGGGATCCAGATCGCCGCCGAAGCCCTGTCCCTGAAAACGGCTAAACTCCCTCGGATTGAAATTAAAATTCCAAAGAAAGCTATTGGGCGGACTACGGTATCCAGCATGCAAAGCGGTCTTTATTTTGGTTACATCGGCCTTGTGACCAACATCATAAACAAATTTAAGGATGAACTGGGGAGTCATGCCAAAGTTGTTGCAACGGGAGGATTTGCCTCTCTTATCTTTGAAAAAATCGATAACATCGATGTCTATGAACGCCATCTCGTTCTGGAGGGACTCCGCATCCTTCACGAAAGAAATACGCCTTGAGGAGCTGCGCGGGGAAAAAAATGGATGACCAGAGCTTCTACTTCCAGACAATAGCACGAAAATTTTTTGATCTTCGGGGAGCACCGTTTTTCCTGTCCTCAAACGAACTCTCTCTTGTAGAAAAATGGGAAGCAGCCGAGATTCCCCTGCGTATCGTGCTTGAAGGCATCAAGGCCTCATTTTCGGTTCGGAGAAAGAAACATGGGGGAGTCGGCCCGAGGAGAAGGATCCGGTCGCTGTCTTACTGCGAATCCTATGTTAAAGAAGCCTTTTCTCTGTACAAAGAAAGAACGGTTGGCCGGAAAAGCACTTTGGCTGTAAAGAAAGATAAAAAAAAGGAGATTCGTGCGGCGGTTGCCCAATTTTTAAAAGCTGTTCCTCGTCAGGTCGAGTGGCTTGAGGTGCCATATGGACGAGTGAAGGAGATTTTACAGGACTGCTCGGAAGAAGATCTCGAGAGGGCCGAGGAAGACATCGAAAAACTTTTGGTCTCCCGCTCTTCTTCTGAAGATAAAAAGGAGGCCAAAAAGGAGGCGTCGGATGCATTCCCGGATACAGGACATAAAGATTTTCAGAGAATATTTCATGTCATCTTGATTAAGTTCATGCGGAGCAAGTACAAAATCCCCCATGTGGCTCCCTTTTTGTACTGAGCGGGTCAATGATCTCTCGGATTATTTCCCTCTTGAAAAAAAACAGACAGGGGATGAGCTATGTGAAATTAGCGGCCAAGCTTTATCTCTCTCCCAAAGAAAAAAAGATTCTAAAAAAAGATCTCCAAAAACTTCAGGATCAGGGAGTGATTCTTCTTCTTCATAAAAGATATTTTTTCAGCCAGAGATCAAATATTATTCGGGGAACATTTGTCACGAGTCAACGTGGATTCGGATTTATCCGGCCCGATGAGGAGGGCTTGGATGACATCTATATTCATGCCCGGAAAATCGGAGGGGCCCTATTGGGGGATGTTGTTGAGGTGTCCGTAAAGGAGTTTGGGCGAAAAGGAAAACCCGAAGGAAGAGTCATCCGTATCATTGAAAAGAAAAGAACATCTGTCCACGGCATATTTAGGGAACGCTATGGACAGCCATTTTTCCAAAATCTGGACTCTCCTCTTATCGAGGATTTCCCACTCAAGGGGACCGCAGGTTTTTCTCTTCTCGATGGGACAATCGTTGTTGTCGAGAGGGACTCGAATGTTCTGAAAGAAGTTCTCGGTTTTCCCGATGATCCGGGGGTGGACACTCATGTCGTGATGCGAACCCATAATTTAAAGGACTCTTTTCCGGACTTGGCCGTAAAAGAAGTAGAAGGGATTAGTACTGAAATTTCGGAAAAAGAGATCTGTGACAGGGACGATTATCGAAGCTGGCGGACCGTGACTATAGACGGAGAAAAAGCGCAGGACTTTGATGATGCCGTAAGTGTCCGAAAGCTTCCCCGAGGACAAATGCTGCTGGGCGTTCACATTGCAGACGTCTCTTTTTATGTCCAACCGGGCTCTGCATTGGATGAAGAGGCGTTTGACCGGGGAACGAGTGTCTATTTTCCCGACCTAACCCTTCCCATGTTCCCGGAAAAAATTGCCAATGAGGTCTGCAGTCTGCGTCCGAGAGAAGACAAGCTGACAATGTCCGTTCTCCTCACGGTTGATGCGGACGGACAGGTGGTTAGCTCAGAATTTTGTCCGTCTGTGATCCACACCAAGGAGAGATTGACCTATGATTCGGTTTTTAAAATATTCTCGGGAGACAAAAAGGAGAAGGAAAAATATGCGGCCCTTGTTCCCGATCTACTCCTTATGCTGGAACTTGCTGAACGCATCCGAAAAAAACGTTTGCGGGAAGGGAGCCTGGATTTTGATCTTCTTGAACCGGAACTTGTTTATAAAGAGGGAATCCTCCAATCCGTATTATTTATTGCCCGCAACAAGGCTCACCAGGTTATCGAAGAATTCATGATTGCCGCCAACGAAGCTGTGGCCCGCTTCCTTGTTGAAAAGGACGTCGAGTTAATCTTCCGTGTTCATCCCCCGCCCTCAAAGGATGCCTTAACCAAGCTAAGGGAGATTCTGGATTTTTTTAAGATATCTCTTCCCCAGGATAAAAGAATCCGGGCGAAGGATCTGCAGTGGGTGCTGGAGCAAGTGACCGGCCGAGCCGGAGAGAAATTTCTTTGCGTTCAGGTCTTAAAAAGTCTGAACCGTGCTGTCTATTCCATAGAGAATGAAGGTCATTATGGTTTGGCCAAGACAATCTACACGCATTTCACCTCTCCGATCAGGCGCTATCCCGACTTGCTTGTTCACCGCCTGCTCAAAAGTGCTCTGAAGAAAAAAGCTTACTGTCTCCCGGCTCTGGGTTCTGTAGCACAGCAATGTTCTGAGTTGGAAAGAAATGCGGAGGAGGCGGAAAAGGACCTGGTGAGGTGGAGAATCTTCCGCTTTCTGAAGGGCAAGCTTGGAGATGAATTGGGGGGGGTTATAGTTCGTATTTCTCGGGCGGGACTGTTTGTCGAATTGTTGGACTATTTTGTGTCCGGCCTTGTCCCTTTCGATGATATGGGTGGCGGCTTTGTCTTTCGAAAGAAGGAAAATCAATTGGTCAACCGAAGAACAGGAAAAACTTTTAAACTGGGCGATAGTGTCAGCGTTGTGCTGGCGGCTGTGGATCCCGTCCTACGAAGGCTCACTCTGGCTTTGTCGGAAAGTGTGTTATAATGCCTTCCTAAGTCTGGTGAGGATAAGAGATGAAAACTTCTATCTTTGATGCGGTTGTCGATATAGTTTTGCCGAAGAAGGCCCAAACACACGATGCAACATTTGTGCTGAAAAAAGAAAAAGTACCGGGCTCATTTTTTTTCTATGAGACCGTGATCCCCGATTTGAAAGATCCATTCATTTCCGTCTCCCTCTCAAAACCGGTGACTGTTAAATGGAGCAACTCTTTTGATGTCCTGAGTCCGGGATCGGAGAAGGTGTTGGGTTCAGGAAAAGTCCTCTATCCAGCCGATCAAAAACCGATAGGGAAGGAAGTGAAAAAGAGGACGAATCTTCTCTCTCAGCTCAGGGGTGATAAGATCGAAATGTTAGCCGTTCTCGCCAGGGAGAAGGGAATTATGGGATTGAGGGAAAAAGAGATCCTGGAGTTTGCTCCTATCACAAGTAAAACGCTGCTTCCTCTCTGCCAGAAGCTGGAAGCTGAAGGACAGATCCGGATCCTCTCCTTTTCTCCGCTGTT
>CAZEWV010000112.1:0-7796 GCA_964516025.1 uncultured Eubacteriales bacterium | reverse complement strand
TTGCCCAGGCTACAGCCGTACCTAAAAGGATAGAAATGGCAGAAGCCGTAAAAAAAGGCGCTCTCAGCTCTTTTGACCAGCTTTTTATTTTTCTGGCGATAAGATTGACATCTGTCACTTTCTCTCTATTTTCTGGAAATTCAAGGACATATGGAGGGAGCCCCTGGATTATCTCTTCAAAAATTCTAAGCTTGATTGTCTGAGGTATAACCTTAATGCATTCGAGCATAGATTCGTTTCCTGTATTTAAAAGATGAGCCACAACGGGAGATCTTTCGGCAATGGCTTTCAAAGCTTTGTTTTTTTCTTGCTCTACTTTGATAAGAGAAGCCTTCCCGATAACTTCTACTTCCTTGGATTTATTTAGATTTTCTTTGCTCTCATGAGCTAACAGGGACACAGTTGGATTTAAGGTGAGTTGAGTTATTTTGGGATCCCCCTTCATGCTGGATAAATACACATTGAATTCGTCATCATGAGCATAATGCATCATTCGAATTCTGATATGATCTCCACCTGAGGTGGCGATACTTGCCACTTTTAAATTTTTCAAAACGGCTAGAATTTCTTTTTTTGAATGTTTTTCTTCCATGTCATTTTCCCTGTTTTTTCTTGGATTTACTCTTAATGGCATTGACACCCAGTTTGAAAAAGAGCCTAAGGCTCCTGGTTTCCTTCCAGGTTTTTTTATAGGTCTCCTGCCCGGAAACGATGTTGAAAAAAGCCTTTTTTATCTGAGGTTCATCCTGTGCCGTTTTACAGACACTGTCCAAAAAACCAAGCCTTGAACATATATTTGTGGCAAATCGAAGAACCTTTCCGTAAGGGATGTCATCTGTCAGCTCTTTACAGCTATCTAAGTACTCATGGAAAGATTCTTTTAAGAATCCATTTTTCACGATGACCTCGGCGGCCTTTATCCCGGTGAACACTGCGGAATTGATACCCTTCCCTTTAAAAGGCCGGTTAAGACCGGCTGTATCGCCCACCATAATGTACCGGTTTCCGATGATCCCTTTGGCAGGAAGGGTTGGAAATTTCCCTTTGAAGTAAAGCAGGCTTGGCAGGATTTCTTCGACATTGTCTGGGAGCACACTTCTCACATTTGGGAGATTGAGAAACCGGTGCATCATGTTGGCATCGACCGTTTTCCCTGCTATGTTGATCGCAAGGTGGTTTCCTTTGGGTGTTATGGCTCCAAATTCGACACGGGGGAGAGAAGAAGGAAGAAAGGCATGAATGTAGTTACCAAATTCTTGAACCTTCTCCTGGCCCGGGTGGATTTTGGTCACCACAGAGAAGAGAAAATCAGACTGCCGGTAAGGCGTCAATCTCTCAAATGCTTTGGCCAAACCGTCATCCAGGCCGAATGCCCCGACAACAACATCGGCCTTGATGTTATTGCTCTCGCTGAAAACCATCACACTATCGTCAGCGAAATCGAGTTCCGTGACGCGGGCTTGAACGACTTCGGCTCCGGCCTCCTTTGCTTTTTCAAAAAGGTAATTATCGAACTCCACCCTGCGGCAGGCAAAGGAGGGATCATTCTCCCCCTCAAGATGGAGAACATTATTTGTGGTGTGCAAATGATACCCTTCGATCTTTTTATGAACGATGTCCATTGGAAACGAGACGTGGAGCTGTTCTTCCAGTATTTTGTCGATGGGTGGGGAAAGAACTCCCAGGCACTGATTGTAGTAACTTTTCTTATCGAATCTCTTCCCTTCATAGACAACAACTCTCAGGTTCTTGCCCATTTTCTGAGATAGCTGTCTGAGTTTGATGGCACAGCTTGATCCTGCCGGGCCTCCGCCGATAATGACTATAGTGCTGCTGTTTTGAATGGGATTAAGTGAATTTGGCATGGAGGGTATTACTGAGGTTTTTCAACGTTAAATTTTTTTTTTTAATGAACCGCATATTGTAGTCCAGAGGAGAGAAAGTTGCAATCGAAAGTTAATGGAAATTTTAAAAATGTCTTTGTAGGGAATGTTTCCTGTAAACATATTCCAGAGGATCGACCTCATCCTTTTTGCCACGATGCTGTCTTTTTTTTCTGCGACTGTGAAATAGGAATGCATTAATATCGGCAGGGCGGAAATAATATCGTTCATTCGGATCAGCAGACGTCCGTAGCGGTTGTCGTTAACGATCTTCTTTTTGGCCTGTTTGATAAAATGAGTTCGAAAAGCACGCGCGTCGATACCATGTTTGAACGAGGTCTCTGCGGCCATTTGCGCCGTAAGAAATGCCGACTCGATTCCGTTCTTGTAGTGCCTGGAAAAACTGGCGTCTCCGACCAAAACCAGCCGGTCCGTATAGGGATTTTTAGCCGTTGAAATCGTAATCCTGGGATAGCATAAACAGTGTGGTTTGATGGACGGGATTTTACCTCGGATTTCCTTCATCATAAGAAATTCCTCCAGGATCTGTGGAGAAGCATCTTCCTTTCCAATAAGCGTTACGGTGATGTAATCTCTTTTGGGGATGATCGCGGCATACCTGATGTATTTTGATTGGGGCATATAGACATGAATAACGTTGCCGAAATGAAAAGAAATCTGCTCATCTCCTAGCAAAAATTCCGCTTGGTATGTCACGAGAGTTTTTGGAGGAGTATAGGCGAAACCAAGGTTCTGCATCTTTGTCATCAAGTAGGAGTTCACTCCGAAGGCACACACGACTAGATCGGCGGTATAGCTTTCGGGGGCATCCTTCTTCCCGTAAAAGAGAGTCAATGGTTCTGATGTATTCTTGGGGAAGGTGATATCCCAGACTGGCTGAGGGACGATCTTTGTGCCCATATCAACAGCCCAAGTCATGATAAAATCGTCGAAGCTGATGATATCGGGGAAACTGGAAAAACGGGGTCCGTTGCCTCGAAAGACAGTGTTGATACGGTCAGTCTTGTTATCTGTATGGGAGAGATAAATGGTTCGTCCTTCAGCATGGAGACAGTATCCATCTAACCGGTTGATAATCCTCTTTTCCGGGAGGAAGATGCCCTCGTTCTTTAGTTTTAGTTTCAGACTTTCTGCGATGACACCCGCACAGAGGTTGCAGCCTTTGGGTCCTTTCCTTAAAAAATCTTTTCCGTCAAAAATTGTGACCGTGGTATTGATCCCTGTTTCCTCTGCATATTTTTGAGCGAAATGAGCAAAGAATGCCCCGGCCGGGCCTCCGCCGATGATGGCGATTCTGGATCCATCCTTGAGTGAAAGACTCCTGGACATGTGAACATTATACTAAAAATCATATTTTAACGATAGATTTTGTCACCAAAAGCAGATTAAACTCTTGACAAATACAATAAATGTATAATACAATTAATGGTGTTTGAAACGAATGAAAGTGGCATCAGGAGAAAAAGATGAATGCTGTCTTCAATGGTGAATCAAATGGATAGTGAAAGATTAAACCAGTTCAGAGAGAAGCTTAGGCATCTTGAAAGAGAACTCATAGAATTGCTCAAAGAGGACAATGTCTGTTTTGGAGTCACTGTGTCTCAATGCCATATCCTCCTTGAAATAGGGGGAAAAACGGAGATGTCCATTGTTGAATTGGCTTCGGTTTTAAATCTTGATACGAGTACCCTGAGCCGTTCGATTGATGGTTTAGTCAGTATCGGTCTGGTCAACAGACAGCAGAATCCCAGTGATAGAAGGTATGTCAGAATTTCATTGAGCGAGCAGGGGAAAAGGGTCTATGAGTCCATCGAAAAAGCAAATAATGCCTATTTTTCAAAAATATTTCGATTGATTCCTGAAGATAAACATGATCAAATCTTTGAGAGTTTTCTACTGTTTTTTGAGGCTATGAAAACGGTTAAAGACGAAAAACGGCCCTGTGGAGAAGATCCAAAAAGGGTTGAGGAGAGATGAGCATGCTGGAAAAAACTTGGTGGATGACTTCACACATAGATACAGATATTGGGAAGATCCCAGGAATTTCGACTTTACTGACTCAAAAAGACAAGCTCGGGCATCTAAAAATCCGTTTGGGAATTCGGCGTATGAAGTATTCGGTTCTTCCTGGGCTTTACGGTGTAGGAAATCCGGACGCTAATTCCCCGGTGTTGGTTTCGGCCAATTATAAGCTGAGCTTTGATAAACTCAGAATGGAATTGGAAGGGATGGATGCCTTTATCTTGGTCCTGGATACCAAAGGCATCAATGTCTGGTGTGCGGCCGGAAAGGGGACTTTTGGAACGGATGAATTGGTAAAAAGGATAACGGACGTCAAGCTTGACCGGATTGTCTCTCATAAAAAATTGATATTACCCCAGTTAGGGGCTCCCGGTGTCGCGGCTCATGTCGTCACCAAAAAAACCGGATTTAAAGTATTCTATGGTCCGGTTTTAGCTAAAGATATCCGACAGTATATACAGGCAGGGAATAAAGCCACACCACAAATGCGTGCTGTCGAGTTTCCCCTCCACGAAAGACTCGTTCTGACGCCAATTGAGATTGCAGGTGTTTTTAAACCTGTTTTTATCATTATACTATTGTTGCTGATTTTGGATCTTTTTGGACTCGACATTTTTTCCGTGAAGGATTTACTTCCTTACATAGGAGCGATACTGATCGGAACCCTCCTTGTCCCCATTCTTCTCCCGTGGATCCCAGTAAGGGCATTTGCTTTAAAAGGCTTTCTCTTAGGAATCATTTATGCTTTTGTTTTAAACCTCTCTTTGGGATATATTCTTTCTCCTTCTTCAAACTGGAAGCAGGCTCTGGTCTATTTTCTTACTCTGCCTGCGCTGTCTTCTTTTTTGGCTATGTTTTTTACAGGATCCTCCACATACACATCCCTGTCCGGGGTTGTACGGGAGATGAAGTTTGCGGTTCCTTCAATTATCATTGCAGCGACTTTGGGATTTGGATTCATGATCCTGACGTTGTTCGTTCGATTCTAGAGAAATTGGCAGGAGTGAAAAAAGATGAAAAATAGGCATCTAAAAAATGTTGTTACTTTGGAGTACAACATAGACAAGTGCACCGGCTGTGGTATATGTGTGGATGTTTGCCCTCATGCCGTCTTCCGGATGGAAAACAGAAAAGCCGTCATCACGGATCGGGACCTTTGTATGGAATGCGGCGCCTGTGAAAAAAACTGCCCTTTCTCAGCTCTCTCAGTCCGTTCTGGAACCGGGTGTGCATGGGCGATTATGCTGAGTGAATTGAGAGGGAAAGAAGTGATCAGTTGCGGTTGTGGGGAATAGGAGTTAGTTTTAGTTATTTATTATTTTGATTGTGACTGTTTCTCGGAGAGATAACGGACACCTTGGACTATACTTGTAGGAAAGGCTATGCTTCTTACCTCTTCCTGATGTTGAGGTAAAATATAGATTGTCCTGGGGGTTTTGTAGATGATTAAAATATCCCGGATATTTTGATCAGATTCAGGGGTTAATCCCAGTGATTCAACGATGGAGAGGCCTTCTTCTGAGATCAGAATATCCGCTGGGATTGGCTTTCCACCGCCCAGGGAATAATGAATATTTGGGAAAATGATATTTGCGTAAAAAGTGAAAAAAAGGATAAAAAGAACTAACAAAAACACCGCTGGAACCCATAATTCTCTTGAGGGAAGGATCTCTTTGCGTTTGATTTTAGCAAGATCGTCGATCAGACTTTTTCCGGTCGCATAGAAGAGCCATGCATAAAGGAGCCAATAGATATTCCCGAATTTTACGATCTGTCCAAATCGGGTTATAATCCAATTCCATTTAAAGTTTCCATAGTAAAAAAACATAAGCATATAGATAAATGTGATCCCTGCTAACACGCTAACAATAGACAATTCCAGGATTTTCGATACCGTGTTTGTTTTTTTGCCTGCTGTTGCCGACAAAACAATGAAGATGAGAATGGGAGCTATCAAAATCAGAACAAATATAAAACCCACCAAAATGTACTGGATCTCGAAAGAAGATATTTCAAAAATGCCGAAGCGTCTGAGATGAAAAAAAGAGAGGAACATGCCGCAAACATACAGGAAGCCAGACAGGAGAACAGAAATCCCGACGGATTTTCCTTGGAAAATTGAATGCGGAGATTTTTCGATCACTTTTTATTTCCTGCTTTTTCAAACTTAAAAGGTACAGTAATAGAAAAGACAACACGTACAGCCTTATTATTGATGATTTTCGGCTCAAATTTCCACTGTTTAACAGCATCGACAGCTGCCTGATCTAACAGTGGTATTGAGTCCATTACTTTTATGTCCTCGACAAGCCCTTTTTCACCAACTCTAACTTTTAATCCTACACTACCGCTAATCCCGGCGTCCCTAGCCTTATCCGGAAAAACAGGATCAATCTGAGAAAGAATTTTCAGGGGAGTGAGGTTGCCCTTCAGGACCACTGCTCCTTTGGTGAACTCATCGTCAGCCAGGGCTGGATCTTTATTGCCAAAAATCCAGATTAGAATAAAGATAACTGCAAACGCACTTATTATAATGGCTGGAGGAAGGAGGATCTTTTTAAGACTGAAGGAGGTACTTGTCTCAAATGTAGTGTCCGGTTTTTCCTGGGATTTCAATTGACTTGTAGCCGGAGTTTCAGCCTCTGCTTTTTTTAAGTCCTCATGGAGTTCGTCCACATTTTGATACCTTCTTTTCCTATCCTTTTCCAGGCATTTTAGAATTATACGACTAAGACCTTCATTGACCTGAATGTTAAACTTACTCGGTTCTTGAGGTGTGTCGGTCTTATGTTTGAAGGCGATACTTATCGGCGTTTTTCCTTTAAAGGGAGCGTTCCCAGTGACCAATTCATACAGGATGACTCCCAGGGAATAGATGTCCGATCTTGTGTCCACTTCATCCCCTTCCACCTGTTCAGGAGACATGTATTCAGGAGTTCCCATGATCACTCCCACTTCGGTTATCCCCTTAGCTTCGGTGGAACGCGCGATTCCAAAGTCCATGATTTTTGCATTTCCCTCTTTATCAATCATGATATTGCTGGGCTTTAAGTCCCTGTGTACAACTCCCAGCTGATGAGCTTCGGCGAGGCCATGGCATATCTGTTTGCTGATGGATACAGTCTTGCCAATTGAAACCTGTCCTGATCTTCTGATAAAACTCTTAAGGTCTTCACCGGGGACGTACTCCATGGTTATGAAGTGTTGGTCTTCGTGTTCATTTAGATCGAACATTTTACAGACGTTTTTGTTGGTGATCTTTCGGGCTAATTTAAGTTCATTGCTGAATCTGGCAATTGTGTTTTTTTCATTGGCGATCTCGGGCTTCAGGACTTTTATGGCTATATCCTCTTCGATTTTCTTGTCGAATACCTTGTAGACCGTACCCATGCCTCCTCTTCCCAATTGTTCGATAATTTCGTATCGATTGGCAAAGACTCGTCCTCTAGCGAGCTCTCTTAGAGGAGTCTGAAGTGTTTCAGTAGCGGCGGAATTTTTTTGGGAATGAAGTGTTGCTCCACAAAAACCGCAAAAGTGTGTAGAGTCTGGATTGTCAGATTGACACTGAGGACATTTCATGAAAACAGATCCCTAAAATTCCCAATCGATAATAGATATATTAGTTCTTTGAAGAATAGTCAACCTGGATTATTCATAAAATTATTCAATCCCTGTCATTACGAGGAGCAAAGCAGATTGCCACACTGCGCTCGCAACAGGCGTGGTAATCTCAACCACAATTTCTAGGGCTGATGCCCTTCATCATAGCAATCTCGACTCGTGAATAATCCAGGATAATAATTTCGTCAAGTCAAGATGTCTTCAAGGAGGTAATATTTCCCGAGAGGGGGCATAAGCAGGATGCCGTTA
>CAZEWV010000111.1:0-7820 GCA_964516025.1 uncultured Eubacteriales bacterium | reverse complement strand
GAAGAATGCCGTTTTCATACAGTTCAAAATCGTCTATGGTCACCGTATTAACAAAGCTGCTTCCATCGAGCACTCTTACGGGAACAGCCACATTGACTATTATGGCCTGTTGCTGATCGATTTGAGGGAAAAGATTCAGGGTGAGGAATAAACAAAGGATTGAAAAAATGAATTTTTTCATCCTTACCTCCCTAAGTGAAGTGATGAAATAAATTCTTTAATCTTAATTAAAAAAACGTTCACACTATATTTTTACTACATTTGGCAGTACAACATCAATCCAATTTTAAGACGCAGATATTCTAATTTTCTTCCACATAATTAAAGGGACATCATACTTAATTCGAATACTAAATTCACACAATATAGCTCATCCCTCAAGAGAGTTTATTTTTCAGCCATGAAATAATTAAGTATGATGTCCCTTTAATTATTTATTGGGTTTAAGGCTATTCCAATTGGGGGGATCGAGTCCTTGAAGATTATGTACAAAGAAATCAATCATTTTCCTCTGTCCATAGGTCCCACCCATCCCATGACCTCCACCGGGAATAAAGAGAAAGTCGAAGGATTTATCGGCTTTGATCAGTGCATCGACAACCTGCATCGTTGATGCTGGATCAACATTGGTGTCCATCTCGCCTAAAATCAATAGGAGCTTTCCCTCCAGCCGGTACGCGTTATCCACATTGGATGCGGCCGCGTATTCAGGGCCCAGAGGCCATCCCATCCACTGTTCGTTCCACCAAATTTTATCCATGCGGTTGTCGTGACATCCGCATGAGGAAACGGCTGCCTTGTAGAATTCTGGATGAAATAAGAGCCCTCCCAGGGCATTTTGCCCGCCTGCGGAATTGCCGTAGATTCCCACATTGTCGATATCATAATAAGAATATTTGGCCGCAACAGCTTTGTGCCACAGGATACGGTCGGGAAAGCCGGCATCGCCCAAATTCTTCCAGGCAACATCATGGAAGGCCTTGGACCTGTAATTAGTGCCCATCCCATCACACTGCACAACAATAAAACCCATCTCGGCCAACGACTGCATCCGGTTAAAGGCACTGAACGATTTGGGTACAAAAGAACCGTGAGGTCCGGCATAGATGTACTCAATCACCGGATATTTCTTTTTGGGATTAAAATTTAAAGGCCGGTTGATAATTCCCCATATATCGGTCTTTCCATCCCGGCCCTTGGCGACAAACACCTCAGGTGCGGCCCAGCCTGCTTCGACCAGTTTTTTGATGTCGGCTTTTTCCACCTGCATGATCACTTTCCCGTCAGACGAACGGTGAAGCTCAGTGATGGGAGGATTATCCACCCTGGACCAGGTGTCAATGTAATACTTCATGTCAGATGAGTAGGCGATGCTGTGACGTCCTTCTCCCTCTGTCAAGGCTGTAAGACCGGATCCATCGAAGTTAATCCGATAGCCATGTATGAAATATGGATCTTTACCGGGATACATACCACTCGCCCGAAAATAGATCTGCCGCTTGTCTTCGTCCACTTTATCCACACCACGAACAACCCAGTCCCCTTTTGTGATCTGGTTTTTCTCTTTCCCCGCCTTACCATCGTAGAGATAAAGGTGATTCCAGCCATCCCGCTCGGACATCCAGATGATTTCTTTTCCATCATCGAGATCATAGCGGTATTTATTGGAGGAATAGCAGAAAAATGTATCTTCCTCTTCATGGATAACGGTTCTTGGTGTACCTTTTCTGTCGACTTCAATAATCCTGTAGATCTGGTGCCCACGCTGGTTATACTCGAACACGAAGGCACGGCTGTCCTTCCGCCACTCGATTCTCGACATATCAAAGGGATTAGAGAAGAGAGAATTGTCCACTATGATCTGTTTTTTTGTTCCGATATGGAAAAGGACAGGCACATCGATATCCAAGGCATCCCCAGGCTTGGCGTACTCCATCTGGTGATGTTTAGGCTGAAGCTGGTCATCCGGTGACGATTCGACATAGTGGATGACACGATGATACCCGCGTTTCAAGCGGTATGCGGCCAATTGTTCCGAATCCGGCGACCAGGAGATTGAACTAAAAGTGTAATAATTTCCTTCTGATCCGTCATGACTGAGAGCATATTCTTCCTCTCCATTTTTAATCCGAACAAAAATATTGTAATTCTTTATGAAGGCTTCCCATTTGCCGTCCGGAGACGTCTTCGCTTCAGTGGATTCTGCTTCCGGAGCAGGACCTCTCTCCCACGTTGTGAATCCACCTCGCCGGCGGCGTCTAACGAGTTCACCCTTCTCGCAGGTGTATGAGGCAAGGTCACAAGAATATGTCCACCCTCCAATATCAAACTGTATGGATTTCTCATCGGTAGAAAACCGGATAGACCTGAAAGGCAATTTTTTAGGATCAATGTCCTCTTCAAGCACTTTAGTTAAAGCCACCGCCAAACGCACGTGATCAAAGGCAATCTTTTTTGACACATTTGCAGCATCGACAATATAGAATTCCGATCCGCCCTCAATAGACTTGCGGTACCAGAAGCGGGTCGTTTTTCCGATCCATCTGCTCTGATCCACGATATTAAAGGCCAGAGATTGAAACTTTTCTCTGAGATTAACGGCCCGGTCATAGTCTGCCGGTTTGACCTGAGCCGGAAGAAGGCCTTGTAAAATTGTTAGAATCAGTGCCAAACATAAAATCCAAGACCAATACTTTCTTTTCATAATTCCTCCCTCATTATCAGTTTCGTAACGGAATCCTGTCATTACGAGAAGCAAAGAAGATTGCCACACTGCGCTCGCAACAGGCGTGGCAATCTCATTTGTAGAGATCGCTTCGCTGTGCTCGCGATGACAAGGTCAGATCACCGCACTCTCTGCGGTCGTTCGTGAAAACAACCACAGCTTGACAGTTCGTTTCAATATAACATAAAGTTTTAATGATGATAATTTATCAGTATTTATCCAAAACATCTATTGTCATAAAATCTAGATATCTTCTCCGGTGTTTTCCTATAGTTTTTTTGATGTTGAGCTGTTTTTTCATTCAGGCGCAATCACTCTATATCCCATCAGATCGGGATTGGATTGTCCTTCCCGACTTAGTGAACCCCTATACCTTGCCATCCCTTGACGCAGCAAAAGCCGAAGTTGTCTTTAAATACCTGGAACAGATCAAAGAAATCGAACACCCGGAAAGTGCCCCCTCATCTTCATTAGATTGGGTCTGTTTTGAAATAGACGGCCAAAAACTTTATCTGCCTCAAGCTCTACTGGTTCAAAATGTCAGTCTCTCCCCCACTGTCTCCCTGCAGAGCGTCGATAAACTCAATCCGCTACCTCTGAGCTACAGCCCTGATGATCTCGTGGAGCTAGACCAAGAATGGAATTTTCATGCCTCTGATTATCCCAAACATCTGCGCTCCGAAACCGCAGAAGCGCTGGAGAATATGCTGCAAGAAGCTGAAGAGCAGGGCCTTCATCTCCGGGTTTTTTCCGCCTATCGGTCCTCAGAAAAGCAGCGGACCCTCTATCTCAATGCCATCGAAAAACAAGGGCTTAAACAAGAATGGGTCGCAAAACCTGGCCATTCGGAACATCAGCTCGGAACAACCGTTGATCTCTGCAATCTAAATCCCAGGAGTGTGGGCCATCAAAATTTTGGCCAGTCTAAAGAAGGACAATGGCTGCAGGCCCATGCGGAACGATTCGGTTTTAAGCAGTCTTACATTCAAGACAACGCAAGGTTTACAGGTTACCAATCAGAACCATGGCATTATCGATACTTAGGCATTCATTAAATCAAAAAAAGCCAAATCAATCATGGGGAAAAAATCGCAACCAATAGAATTCCAAAGGCCAATTTTTTTAAGGATTTAGACATTTTCCCTCCATTCTTAAAAGATGCTATGTTTTAGACGACATAATATGAATTATTCTTCAAAAACACAACTTCTAGTTTAGGATATAGCCTGGATAATTCACGAGTCGAGACAGTTTTCATGAATTATCCAGGAGGATTCACAACAAGTATTTCTACTCCATTGACAGCCGGAAGTATGGCCGCACTCGAATGAATCTCCACATAGGCCAGAAAATGGGCCGGAGGGCCGTATCCAAAATCGATATCCTTGAGGGGCATACGTGTCAAATTGGTGACAATCATCCCCTGCTGAGGATGTCGAAGATGAACTTTATCCATCGCAGTCAAACCATCTTGAAGACGTAATTTTTCCAGCGAACTCAGTGAATTCAAAACAAAATCGCTTTTGATCTCTTTTACCGATTGTCTGATTCTAATAGCCAGATCTTCTACGGTTGATACCGAAAGATATTCCATATCTATTGAGGCGGCTGTGAAGCACAGAGGACAGCCAAAATAATTGGGTGGAAATCCAGGCATAACCCTTCGAAAATCAAATGGACAGGTCAGGAAAGTCATAGGATTTCCCAGATCAGAATTCCACATCATAATGTATTTTTTCCAAAGCAGTGCTGCTATCACGTCATTTTTTGTCAAAGAAACACCCAAGTCATGTTTTCCTTTTTCAATGTGTTGACCCATTGTCTCATCAGAAATAAGAAACCTTTCTATATCGGGATGTCCAGTCAAGAATTTCCTAGGTAGGTCCTGGTAAAAAAGTCCGCAGTCGGAATAAATCATGTCGGGTTCGATTGTCCCTGCTTTTGTTTTCAAAAAAGATAAAACAACATCCCTATCAAGATAAGGTTTAAAAAAGGAATCGCCTCTATAGATACTCGCCCAACTGACCATAAAGTAAAAATAACTGAATCCATCCACCAAAGCATGTGAGAGACTCACTCCTAAAACAGAACCATTGGGAGTCTGGGTTAACTGTATTTTTGTAAGCGGATGTCCTTCTAAAGATTGTACAGGTGTGATGTAGTCCGTAACCTTCCGTGAAACTTCAAAAGGCAAGTCAGATTCAACCACATCAAACGTGTATCCGTCCCGAGTAAGAGCATATTCGTAATCCTTCTCGGACTTCCGCTTCAGTTGACTTCGCAAAATCGGAAATACATCGAGCGCTCCTTTCAAACTCTTTTTTAAAGCAAAAGAATGAATCTGTTTTGAGAAATAAAAGACAAACGTGATCGGCTGTGATCCGACTCCTGTAAAAACATAATCAACAGGGGTAAGTGGGACTGTTTTCATGACAACACAGACCTATCACATGTCAAATAAAGAGTCAATATTCAGTTGTTCAATGGAAAGACTTCCTTGTTCACTTAAGTCAATATTGTGTAATATAGCCTTTAATGCGAGATCCATTAAAATCCAAGCGCGGAAAACCTGTCATTATGCAGAGACCCGATCACAGGATTTTCAGACAAGATATCGATAGAGATGCGCTAAGGGTCTTAGATCGTCTGAAAAGGCAGGGTTTTACGGCATACCTTACCGGGGCGGCCGTTCAGAATCTTTTGAGTGGCATTGCACCAAAAGATTTCGACATTGTGACCGATGCCAGACCGGGTCAGATCAAACGGCGATTTTCAAACACCTATCTCATTGGCCGACGTTTCAGATTAGCCCATATCCATTTTAAAAATGGGAAATTTATTGAAGTCGCAACATTTCGACAAGAGCCGACTCTTCCAAATGAAGATGATTCTAGGACCGCAGCCAAATGGAAAGACACGTACGGCACACCCCGGGAAGATGCATTCCGAAGAGATATCACAATTAATGCTCTTTTTTATGATGTGTCAACGGCATCTGTCATCGACTATGTCGGAGGTCTAAAAGATCTGTCCAAAAAAAAGATTAGAATTATTGGCGATCCTTCTCAACGCTTCACGGAGGACCCTGTCCGCATGCTTCGGGTTATCAGGCATGGAGCCCGCCTGGGATATGACATAGAAAGGAAGTCAAAACGCGCTATCCGCACTCAGCTTAACCTTCTAGAATCCTGTCCGGGGGCTCGTCTTTTTGAAGAATTGAATAAAGATCTCAATTTCAAATCACGGCAGGTCTTTGAAGCCTATATCGGTTACGGCGTCTTAAAACTCTTGCTTGGTCAAATGGGTAAAGACTACGAAACTAATCCTGAACTCACCTCAAAAATTCTAAAACTGCTCGAAATCACAGACCAGGCAAACTCCAAGGGTTTTTATCTGTCTCAAGAGGAAATCTATTCGCTGTTCTTCTGGCCTTGGGCCGAACGCCTTCTAGCACACAAAAAGGGGAATATTCAGAAAATTCTTGATGAGGCTATCATGACGAGCCTCTCAAGGATCAATTTTCCAAAAAAACTTCGGTTTGGCTGCGTTAGCACCGTGTTCCTTCTGTCCAAGTTGTTTAAGGCCTTCCACACAGGATACATTCCCCAATCCTGGCGGCATCGTCCCCATTTTACACAGGCAGCCCGTCTGTGTTTCCTCATAGAACTAGGCCGGGTACCAATGAGGGATGAATCATTCAACAGTTTCTTTCGCAATAAGTACCGTACCTACAAGGCAGAGAACAAACTTGCCCGTCGTTGAATCGAATCAACGAGGACATACCCTTACGTAATTGCAGTGCTCACAAAATTTCCTGTTTTCACTCAAATCAAATCTCTCTTCAACGGCCAAGTTTGTTTGTCTATCTTCAAGGCAGTTCAACATGTCCTCAATCGAACTCCTAATGTACTTGTGAATGTCGTCTAAATCGAACTCCTCGAGAGACATTTCATTCATCTTCCCATTTGAGAGATTAAACTCTCTCAATTGAACTTGGTCTGGATTGAGGTCCCATTTTATGGTAGCAAATAGGCCATAACAGCCAAGCTGAAGTTTATGTTGATTGGGCTCATCTTTCCCAGTCTTCCAGTCATATATAAAAACCTCTTCATTTTTCCTGCAGACAAAGTCAAAAACCGAGTAGATTTTAATGCCGTTGTCATAAAAAGAAGAAAATTTCTCGACTTCCAGCCATTGATCCGGAGACAGGTGAAAAATATCTTCATACACTTTGGAATGAAAAAAAAGCTTCAGGCAATCGACAACATGTTCGGCATTAATTTTCCATTTGATGTCAGAGACCGGCACTTCATATTCGTGCTCAAACAGGGCACAGGTTTTGGGTTCAATTAGGTATATTTTAGCCTGTGAACTTTTAAATTCTTCCCTCATAAAACATAACGTATCCTCAATAACCTCGTTTTCATCAACCCTGATACCATCCTGGAGGTTTATCAGGATATTTTCGATGGCTTCATGGACTTTTGATCCGGCCCACATTTGTCTATTCTTCAGCTGCTTGAGGATATATATTGTTCTGGTTCTGTTTTCTGCATCAAAACTCCAGCCTCCCCAGGATCCATAATACTGATAGAAATACTTTCGGCGGCATGTTTTAAAAACTGTGTCCCGGGAAACCGACCAAGAAAATTCGTTTTCAAATAATGTCATGATCGTTAGTCGATGACTCTAATGTACAAAAAATGCAAAAAAGATACAATTTATTATGATTTTGAGATTATATTATTGCTAGTTATTGCTTAATTCTATATATTAAGTAAAATTTAACTCAAGAAATATTCGATGATGAATACGGAGTAAAAACGAATGAGAAAATATGTAGCGATGACTATCTTTTTTGTGATTATTATCTCGAGCTTGAGCTTTGCCAACGATTGGCCGCAATATCTAGGCCCAAACCGCAATGCGATCTCAACAGAAACTGGAATCAAAAGATCTTGGCCAGCGGAAGGGCCTGAAGTGCTGTGGACTTCCCCTCTAGGTCAAGGTTTTGGTGGGCCGGCAGTCAGCAATGGCAAAGTCTATGTCCTGGACCGGATTGGGAGTGAAAGAGATATCCTGCGCTGCCTCGATC
>CAZEWV010000110.1:0-7834 GCA_964516025.1 uncultured Eubacteriales bacterium | reverse complement strand
TGTTGGAAATGGCAAGGGTATTGAAAAAATTGGTGGACTCGGGCCTTATTGAACCACCAAGAAGGACCATACGGTTTCTCTGGGTTCCGGAATTTGCAGGAACGTTTCCGTACATCAAGGCCCATCTTGAGAGAACTCGAAGTACATTAGCAGTCATAAACTGCGATATGATTGGAGAGGACCTACATTTGACCGGGGGCACTTTTAATATCACTTGTACGCCTGATTCCGTACCCAGCTATCTGAATGATGTGGTTGTCAATTTCACGCTGCTGGCGGAGAGTTTGAACTTGAGGAGTGTGCGTGGAAGCCAACATCCTTTTGTTTACAAAATCCAGCCTTTTGGTGGCGGGAGCGATCACTATGTCTTTAATGATGGGGCTTTAAAGGTCCCCTCTGTGATGCTTGGTCACGGGGATACATTTCATCACACAAGTCTCGACACGATGGATAAGGTTGATGCATCCGAACTGCGCCGAGTGTGCTTTATTGCCCTGGGTTCTTCCTATTTTATGGCCAATGCAGCTGAAAATGAAGCAAAAGACATGTCTCGCATCATTTCAAGGAATGGCTTTGCACGGCTCTCATTTGATTATTATGACAGCCTGGGATTGATGTTGGACGCAAAAAATCCGGACGACCTGCTGGATTTATACAAACAGGTTTTAAATGTCATCGAACACTCTTTCAAAAGAGAGATGCAGTCTGTCCTTTCAACAGTTGTCTTTGCCGATGATGACCAGGTCAAAAAATGGATAGAAAATTCCACTGGAAACCTGAGAACTCTGCGTTTGACCTTTCAGATTGAAGCGCAGAAGCATTTTAAAAGCCTTAATCAAAAATTTGGTGTCAAACCTCAGGAGATTCAACAAAATGCCGAAGAGAAGACTCTGAGCCGGATCGTGCCTGTTCGGGAAAAGAACTTTATCGGTCCACTGCAAATGGATTGGCTTGTGGACAAACTTGGAGCAGAAGTTTTGGAGGAGATAAAGCTTCAAGGGTATTCTTCCTATGAAGCACTGAATTTTGTTGATGGTTACAGGAGTATTCTCGATATTAAAAAGGCCGTTTCTGCAGAATTTGGGCCGGTTAAACTTCAGGATGTTCTTTCTTTTTTCCGTGTTCTTGAGAGGGCAGGATTAGTCACGTTGAAAAAATTATGAATAAATCATTTCTGCAGCTTGTACGGAACAGAAGGAGTATCCGAAAGTACCTGGAAAAGCCTGTCGATAGAGACATCGTTTTGTCCTGTCTTGAAGCGGCTCGGATGGCGCCTTCAGCTGATCACGTTCAGCCGTGGAGGTTTTTGGTCATCGATGAACCTGAGCTGAAGAAAAACTTTACCGATGAAGTATTTTCCGGAATCTATTCTTCCACCAAATTTGCGGCAAAAGCTCCGGTCCTCATCGTGATGCTGGCAAAACTTGATGTTGTCGCTAACAGAATAGGGAAGCAGATCCAAGGCATTCACTATTATTTTATCGATATGGGTATTGCAGGTGAGCATATAGTGCTTCAGGCGGAAGAATTGGGATTGGGAACGTGCTGGATTGGCTGGTTCAGTACGAGAAAAACCAGAAAACTGCTGAAGATTCCTAGGAAATATAAAATTGTTTCACTTATGTCTATGGGATATTATGAGGAACGTCCTTCAAAAGAGAAAAAAAGAAAAACACTCGAAGAGATCACATGGTTCAATGAAATTGGAAAAGGTTCCTAGTATACTTTTCTATTTTCTGATTTCGTTAAGGGCCTCTTCTACACGATTGAGGGCTTTTCTGAGATGATCCTCTTTTTCGCCAAATCCAAAACGGATGTATCTGTCCATTTCAAAATGATCTCCAGGAACAAGAAGAACACTTTTCTCCATGTAAAGTTTATCGATCAATTCCGTTGAATTGATGTCCAGGGAATAGTGTGGATAGACGATGGCTCCGGCTTTTGGTGGAATATAGTCAAATATGTCACCTTGTTTCTTAAACCATTCATCAAGAATAGGAAAATTGTTATTGAGGATCTGTCTTGTTCTCCCGAGTATGGTCTTTCTGTTTTCTGGTTCAAGAACAATTCTGGCCAATCTGTCACTCACTGCGCTCAGGGAGATTGTCGTGTAGTCATGATAGGTCCAAATTTCTTGTATGGTTTCGGCCGGACCCACCATCCATCCTGCTCGCAAACCGGGAAGTCCATAAGCTTTCGACAGACCACTGGTTACAATAACTTTTTTGTAGCTGCCCCAGAGGCTTGGTGTTATCGGGCCATTGAGCTCAGCTCCTTGATAGACTTCATCTGAGAGTATCCATGCTCCAACACTGTCGGCCAGTTCAATAATTGTCTTCCGAGCTTCGTCATTCAGCTGTGCGCCCGTAGGATTGTTTGGATTGGTTACGGCGATAAGTTTTGTTTTTGGGCTGATAAGATTTCTGAGTTCGGATAGATCTGGATTCCAGTCTAAGTCTGCTCTCAGATAAAAGGGCTTTACGTTAGCTCCAAAAGATTTCATCAATCCCCACATCTGCATGTAATTTGGAAGCAAAATCAGCACTTCATCTCCAGGATCCAAAAATTTCCACATCAACAGAAAATTGGCTTCAGCCGAGCCGGTTGTCACCAGAATGTTCTCGATACCGACACCGGGATAGATCTGAGCGATCTTTTTTCTTAGTTCTGTTGTGCCGTTTGTCTGGAGATAACCAAGAGGTGTTTTCTTTATGCTTTCAAAATGAACTGCTGGGACAAGTTCTTCGAAAGTCATGGGATAAACACCACTCTCGGAGAGGTTGTATTCAACCTGAAATTCCCATTTGGACTGCATACGTTCCATTTTAAATTCTTGAATCTTCATAATGTCTTTCCTTTATATTTCAACCTTAAAAAAGCCTTTTAAGGAAAATCCGATGATAAAAGTGAGGGCAAGATAAGCGATAAGCCAATGGATGCGCAAACCAAATAGGTTCATTTTTTTTGAAGGGTAAGTGATCTCTATGAATTCGATCGGTGAGCTCTTTGGTAAAGGTGATTCAGTCGGATTGAAGACTTCTTTAAGAAAGTTTTTTCTCGTTTTCATTGGTGATATTCGGTTTAAATTATTTTGTCCAATCGAGATGCTTTTTGTATACTCCTGACCATCAACATTGATAATGATTTCGTGGACATCAATCTCTTCCATACGGATGCGCCAGTTGATTTCATTGCTTTCTTCGATTCGAAGGGGAGGTGTTTCGAGCACAATTCCGGAACCTGTTTTTATGTCGATTTTGGTGTCCATCAATGGAATTCCTTCCACGAGCTTAATACGGAGGATGGTTTTTTCTTTGAGGCTAAATGACTCGTAAGCATACCTGGAGTCGAGCTGAAGGAGAATTAGGATTAAAGGAATAATCATGACAATAAGAGGTTTAGAATTGTATCCGAGGTATTTTAAGTTTGCACGGAGGATGTTTCCCTGGGCTTTGAGAGAAATGCTCATGCTGTCTTGAAAGAGCCTGAGTTCGAGAAGATGAGCTTTAATTTTATTTTTGATTTTTTTGATACCTTCCTGGTTCGATGTAAACTTATAGATGAAAAGCACTAGCCCTACTGTGAGGATCGAGACTATAATCATCGAAATCCATGGGCTCATATTTTTGAAGGGCAGAAAAATAATATCAAATATTTTTCCAATAATCGTGTTAAATATCCACATATCAGTTTTTTCTAATTCCTATGAAATATAACCCAAACCTTTCAGTTTTTTCTTGATTTCCTCTTCAGAGTCGGATTCTTCAAGTTTGGAAATTTCTTTTTCTAAACAGTGGGTGATAAATTCTTCAGGTGAAGAGTATCCCGATAATTCAGCAAGCTTTTTGACTTTGTCCACCAAATCTTTTTCGAGTTTCACTTTTGCTTTTCCCATACCTATCTCCTCTGTACTAAAAAATAGAATTCCCTATCATGTCCTTCGGTTTTTCTATGCCGAAGAGTTGAAGAATCGTGGCGGTTAGATCAAAGAGGGCCGGAGCCTCAGATGTTATTTTTTTATTGGTGAAGATGATTCCTGGTATAACATCGGGATCCATGCAGTGATCACCACTCCATTTCTGTACATTATCTTCTAAAATGTTTTCGGGAATTCGTCCTAATGGGGTGGCCCATGAGGCGCGGTAACCCCGATTATATCCAATAATAAGTTCGGGGGCATTGTTTGAATAGGGCCCCTGATAGATCTCTTTTGAAACATAGGCCTTAAGAACTGGTTTTTCTCCTGTTTCAGGATCTGTGAATTCCTCCAGTTTACGGGCAATTTCATAAACGAGGTTGTCCCTTTCTGCACCGGAGGTGACGATCCCTTCGGCCTCACGTCCTTTTTGATTGATGTAAAGACTGTTGATCCCGAGGGCATAGGCTTTAGTTCTTGCCCAGTCGGTATTATCGAAGCCGACATTACCAGGTTTCCAGGGATTGATGAGTGTATGGTATCCGTTTTCTTTGAGCCAGGTATTCAGGTTAAATGACCGCCTGTATGAGGTGAAACCGTGGTCGGACATGACCATCAGCACGGTGTCCTTGTCTGTTTTTTGCAGAGCTTTATCCAGAAATTTATCTGCTTCGATGTAAATATTCTCTATGGTGTTTCCGTATTCTTCTGCCAGCTTGGGATCGTACATGGGGTGCTGTTTATCTATAAGTCGCCAGAACATGTGCTGCCGTTCATCGGTACTGGAGACATAGTAAAAAAGAAGTCCTGAATCGAATCTGGAGAGCTCATAATCGAACATTTCTTTTCTTTCTTTGAGGACGACGTCTTCTAAAGCCAGGAATTCGCTTTCATCAAATATGCCATGGTCGAGAGCTGCTGATTCTGCGGGAAATCCTTTAGTATGGAAAGAGCCGAATTTTTTTCCGAGTTCTTTGATATAGCTGTTGGGCGTTGATATCGGGAGTGCCGGATCTTCGGGATCAATGTTGATAGATGTGACATAGAGTTTCATTGAATTGGGGGGGCTAACGTATTGGAGATAAAATTTGCAGATCCCGCTCACAGACTGAGTCGGGATCATTTTGAAGCGGACTTTCTTCCAGTCGCTCCATTCTCCCTGGTTGAGGATGAAAACATGATCTTGTATTTGAATTTTTACCACAGGGTGAACGGGATCGATATAAACCTTGAATTCGGTTTCTGATTCGGGTTGATCTTTTTTGAATACATTGACCGGACCGGGCAACGCCGTTTCTACTCGGTTTCCAATCACGTAGACATTGTGAATTTCTCCTCCGCCAAGATCCGGATTGATTTCGGCACCCTCTGTCGTAAAAAAGTGAAAACGATTGGAGTGGCCCAAAGTTAGCTCTGGAGTGCCCATCCCGGAAAGAGTACGCTGTTTGGAGGGGACAGGAGGATAGTTAGAGGGCATCTTAAAGACAGTGGCCGGGATATCAAAATCTTCAAGAATTTGCCAGAAAGCCCTCCCCTTGCGAAGATTGATGATTTCTCCCCTTGAAAGAGGGAAGACGGTATTTCCAACCGTGATAGTTTTTGGAGTGCCCACTGATTTTGTGGCAGAAAAATCGGGGAAGTAGGTCTCCGGATCACGGTGAAGAAAATCAAAAATGCCGTGACCTCCGGGATTCATTCCAGTGATAAAATTAGACCAGGCCACAGGGCTTTGTGGAGGGGTACTGGTGCGGAGGGTTTTAAAATCTCCTTGACTGCGAAGACGGGAAAAAGTCGGCAGCTTCCCTTGGTTCATAAACGTGTTCATAAGTTGAGGATCCAGCCCGTCAAGTCCCAAGATAAGAACTTTTGTTTTTGTGTCGAGTTTCCCGGATCCATTCGAAATGAGGTGTGAACCTTTCCTTAAAGCCATCAGAGAGCCGGCGGTCAGGCCCAGTTTTATAAAATCTCTTCTGTTTAAATCGGTCATTTCTTGTGTCCTTCCATGAGAGATTGTCCATCCATATATCCAGGGGGCTTGATTCCAAAAAGTTCGAGCACAGTCGGAGCGATGTCAACGATAGATGGTGTGGATGTCTTAATTTTATGAGTAGAAAAAAATACTCCCGGTACTATTCGGGGGTCGATGCAGTGATCTCCGCTCCACGCTTTTGTGTTGTCTTGAATAATAGTGGAATTGACCTTGCCTGTCACGGAATCCCATGAAACCCGGTACCCTTCACCGTATCCCACTATAAAGTCGGGGCAGTTCTCAAGATAAGGGCCATGTGGGAGTTCATCTCTGTCAAATATTTTGTTGATGGCGTTTTGGCCGTTGTCCCCATCCGTGAGTTCACTCAGTTTTTGGCTGATTTCTTGTTTAAGTGTTTGAGTCTCTTCTCCTGGGCTGACAATGCCACGGCTTTCCCGTCCTTTTTGATTGATGTAGATCCCGCCTAATCCTAATCCATAGGCCTTGGTTTTGGACCAGTCGACATCCTTGAACCATTCATCACTGTCTGTCTTTCCTTCTTTAAGAGAGAGATAGCCGTTAAGGTGGAGCCAGGAGTTGATATTGATGCCCCGGCGGAATGATTTTATTCCGTGGTCTGACATGATGATCAGGCAGCTTTTTTTATCCAACTTGGCCAAAACCTTTCCGATAAGGTCATCCATTTTTTTGTACAAGTCTTCGATGACTTTGGCGCTCATATTTGCTTGGCCAGTTTTGAGTGCGGGATGTTTTTCATCCAGATAACGGTAAAACATGTGCTGAAGGCTATCTGTTGTTTCGAACCAGCTGATCACGGTGCCTTTCTTGGTCTTGTCCAAGGCATTAAACAGCATCTCTTCCCATTCATGGTGGTTAGCATAGGATAGTTCTAAAAAAGCCTCCTCTGAGAGGACGTTCTCGTTGAGGGCCCATGTATCGTTGGCTTCTCCCAGGGTGACATAACTTCCTAAAAGTTTGGAAAGGTAAACGGAATAGATATAGGGGTGAGATATGGGCAGGGCGGGTTTTTCCGGATCAATATTGAGCGGTGTGACGTACATTTCAAAAAAAGGGTGGATTTGAGTCACGTAAAAACGGCAGATGGCCCTGACCTTGATTCCCAAACCGGGCCGGAAGGTCAGCTTGATCCAGTCGGAGAATGTTTCAGGTTTAAGATTGATTTTTTGGCCGGAGACCTCGATTTGGACCAAGTGGCTTTCTTTTTCGATTGTAATTGTCAGGGGGAGGCGGAGTTCTTCGGTTTTCTTGAGCATCGTGTTTTCCGGACCGGATATGAACGTATGGATAACATTGTTTTTTTGAGTGACGTGGATGTTTTCCCCACCCTCAAGCTTTTTTAATTTTTCGCTATCTTCTGTATAGAAAAAAAATGTTCCCTGACTTCCTTTCAAGTCCGGGGCGCACATTCCCGAGAGGAGGTGACCTCGGAATTTCTCAGGGGGGAAGGTGATGGGAATCCGCAGGATTGTGCTGAATATGCCGTTTTCTCCAAGTATTTTCCAGAAGGGGACACTTTTTCGCATCCCTTTTATTTCAGGCTTGGACAGGGGAATATTATATTTCCCGAGAGAAAGGACTCTTTTTGGTTTCCCAATTCGGGCGGAAGATAGTTCAGGAAGGTAAGTTTTAGGATTGCGGCTGAGGAAATCAAAGATGTTGTGTTTGGCAGGATGACATCCTGTCATAAATGAGGACCATGCAACAGGAGAAATGGATGGGATGGTTGTCTCCAACGGGGCATAACAGCCTGTTTTTTTGAGATTGGAAAAATTCGGAAGTTTTCCCTCAGACATGAACTTTTCTGTAAGCTTGGGATCCATCCCGTCTAAACCAACAACAACCAATCGGTCGACAAGGCTTTTTTTATAGGCTTTTTGACCTCGAATTAAACGGAAGAAAAATCGAAA
>CAZEWV010000109.1:0-7859 GCA_964516025.1 uncultured Eubacteriales bacterium | reverse complement strand
GTACGTACGGTGGTGTGGGGGGACGGAGGCTAGCCGCCTCCTCCTACCCGATCATTTGTAGAGATCGCCGCGTTGCAAGGCTCCTCGCGATGACATAGTGAGTGTTCGCGATGACAAAGGGAGATGAGATGAAAGGATTGATATTGAGTGGAGGAAAGGGAACGAGGCTTCGTCCTCTTACATTTACACAGGCCAAACAGTTAGTGCCGGTAGCCAACAGACCTGTTCTTTTCTATGGAATTGATGCACTTAGGGAAGCAGGTATAGTTGAGATTGGGATAGTGGTTGGAGACACCAAAGAGGAGATAAAGCAGGCTGTTGGGGATGGAGAGAAATTTGGTGTCAAAGTCACCTATATTGAGCAGCATGAACCTTTAGGATTGGCTCATGCTGTTAAGATCTCTGAAGATTTTATAAAAAAAGATCCTTTTGTCATGTACTTGGGTGACAATCTTCTTAAGAGCGGGATCAAGCAACTAGTTGATGAATTTGAAAAGGAAGGACCGAATTCAATGATTCTCTTGACCGAAGTCCCCAATCCTCAGCTTTTCGGGGTGGCTGAATTGGAGGGCAAAAAAGTAGTGCGGTTGGTTGAAAAACCAAAAGAACCCAAAAGCAATATGGCTCTGGTGGGTGTCTATTTGTTTGATTCTTTTATTTTCGAAGCGGTAAGAGCGATAAAGCCTTCCTGGAGGAATGAGCTTGAGATCACAGATGCCATTCAGTATCTCATAGACAATAGTTTTGATGTTCGGCCCCATTTTGTAACGGGATGGTGGAAAGATACTGGAAAGCTTGAAGATATCCTTGAAGCCAATAGGCTGATTTTAGAAGGAATAAACAGTAGAATAGAGGGTAATGTGGATGAGGAGTCAAAGGTAAGCGGTCTCGTTGTGCTTGAAAAAGATGTTCTTGTCAAAAACAGTATTATTAGAGGGCCGGTTATGATTGGTTCCGGTAGTGAAATTATCGACTCTTATATCGGACCCTTTACGTCTATCCAAAATAAATGCAAAATAAACAAGACGGAAATTGAAAACAGCATAGTCCTTGAAGGAAGTGAGTTGAGTGATGTGGGGAGCCGAATTGACGAGAGTTTGATCGGACGGGACGTTAAAATCTACAAATGTCCCCCTAAACCATCTGTATATAAGTTTATGGTGGGGGATAAAAGTGAAATTGGGATAAAATAGGATTAAGGATTAGAGGATTAAGGATTAAGCAGAATAAGTCGGGAATAAGGGATGCATTGGCGAGAGCTTAAAGTCTGGGAAAAATCCCATGAGTTGGTTTTAGAAATATATAAAATGACCTCTTCATTCCCAAAAACAGAAATATATGGAATTACGAGTCAAATTAGACGTTCTGCTTCGTCCGTCCCTTCAAACATTGTAGAAGGGCAATCTAGAAATACTACCAAAGAATATTTGCAATTTCTTTATAATGCCAGAGGATCATTAGAAGAAACACGATACTTTTTATTCCTCTCTAAAGATCTCGAATACATTGAAGAATCAGAGTATGATTACCTTGAACAAAAATATGGAGAGATCAGCAAGATGCTTAATGGATTGATAAAAAAGCTAAAATAGGATTAAGGATTATAGGGGTAAGGATTAAGCGTAAGGAGGTATAGGGAAATGCATAAGGAATATACATTGATAATTGAAAAAGGTGAGGATGGTTATTTTATAGGGAGTATTGTCGAATTACCTGGATGTCATACACAAGGAAAGACTATTGAAGAGGTCTTTTCTAATATAAAGGAAGCCGTTGAGCTGTATTTAGAGGTTGAGAAACCGGAAATCACTACTGAATTTGTTGGTCTTCAAAAGATAAGTGTATGATGAGATCGCCGCGTTGCGGGGCTTCTCGCGATGACATAAGAGCTAGAATGAGGGATAGCCACGCTACGCTCGCTATGACATTTAAAGGAGATATTCATGATTGACGGTGTAAAGATAAAGAAACTCAAAGTAATCCCTGATGAACGGGGAAGACTTATGGAAATTTTGCGTAATGATGATGATTTTTTTGAAAAGTTCGGTCAGGTCTATATGACCTCTACATATCCGGATGTGGTTAAAGCCTGGCATTTCCATGAAGTGCAAACTGACAACATCTCCTGTGTGCAGGGCATGATAAAATTGGTGCTTTTTGACCCAAGAGAAGATTCTTCCAGTTATAAAGAAGTCAGTGAATACTTTATCGGTATTCAAAATCCTCTTTTTGTCCAGATTCCCCCTGGGATCTATCATGGTTGGATGGGCGTGAGTCCGGAGGAGGCCATTATCATAAATATTCCTACAGAAGCCTATGATTATAAAAATCCCGATGAACACCGCATCGATCCTCATGACAATGACATCCCCTATGAGTGGAAGCGGAAAGATGGCTGAGATGAAAAAGAAAATGGGGGCAGTCCCCCAGAAAAAATGGGGACAGTCCCCATTTTCTTTGTTGGTGACAGGGGGGGCGGGATTTATTGGCAGCAATTTTATCCACTATATGCTTGAGGAGTATCCGGACTGCCGCATTTTTAACCTAGACAAGCTTACCTATGCCGGAAACCTAGACAACCTCAAGGATGTTGCAGATAATCCCCGCTATGAGTTTTTCAAGGGGGATATTCGAGACCGAAAACTCGTCAATGACTTGTTTAAAAAAGTTCAAGGAGTTGTTCATTTTGCGGCTGAAACCCATGTGGACCGTTCGATCCTCGATGCCGGCGAATTTGTCCTGACGGATGTGTATGGGAGCTTTGTTCTGCTTGAAGCTCTTAAGGATTCAGATATTGAGTTTTTTCTTCATGTGTCGACAGATGAAGTCTATGGAAGCAGGGAGGAAGGATATTTTAATGAAGAAGATGCCTTAAATCCCTCCTCACCCTATGCGGCGAGTAAAACCGGGGCAGACCGTCTGGCCTATTCCTATTTTGTCACTTATGGGGTTCCGGTAATTATTGTGAGGCCGAGTAATAATTACGGTCCGTATCAATATCCTGAAAAATTCATTCCGCTTTTTGTGACAAACGCACTTGAAGATAAATCTCTTCCTCTGTACGGGAAGGGAGAAAATGTGCGGGACTGGCTTCATGTGGACGACCACTGTAAGGCTTTAGATATTGTGATACAGAAGGGAAAATTGGGGGAAGTCTATAATATTGGGGCTAACCAGGAAGTCCGGAATATTCAAGTGGCTAAGGAAATTGTCAAAACACTGGAAAAGTCAGAAAATTTGATCCAATATGTACCGGACAGACTAGGGCATGACCGAAGGTATGCTCTGGATTGTCAAAAAATTCTTGAATTAGGCTGGAAACCGGAAAAGAACTTTGATGAAGGCTTGGTTTCCACTGTTCAATGGTATAAGGACAATGTTGAGTGGTGGAAGAAGATTAAAGAAAAGAATGAAGAGTTTAAGAGATTCTATAAGGAATATTATAAAGACCGTTCCTGAGAAATTATTTTCTCTTTCTGGATTCTTGCAATAATGTACTAAGAATTTTATTATTATGAGATTGCCACAGCCCTTCGGGCTTCGCAATGACAAGGTAGATGCACTCGTAATGACAAGGGTGCCTCGCGATGACATAAAGGAGGAGAGATGAGAGTTCTGATAACAGGAATAACCGGATTTGCGGGAAGTCATCTAGCAGATTACATCCTTGAAAACCATCCGGATGTTGAGGTCTTTGGGATTGTACGGTGGCGGAGCCGGATGGACAATGTCCTTCATATAGAAGATAAAATAACCCTTATTGAGGCCGATTTAAAAGATATTGTTTCCTTAAAGAAATGTCTTGCGGAGATAAAGCCAGACCGCATTTTTCATCTGGCAGCGCAGAGTTTTGTCCCCACATCATGGACATGTCCGGCTGAGACCTTTGCGATTAACAGCATCGGACAGATTAACCTCTTTGAGGCCGTACTGAGTCTAAATCTGACTCCCCGGATCCAGATTGCGGGATCGAGTGAAGAATACGGCCATGTCTTTCCTGATGAGGTTCCCATGAAGGAGACCAATCCTTTAAGGCCGCTGAGTCCTTATGCGGTGAGCAAAGTGGCCCAGGACCTTCTTGGATACCAGTATTTTAAGAGCTATGGCATGAACGTTATCAGAACCAGGGGGTTTAATCACACGGGCCCTAGGCGGGGGGATGTTTTTATCTGTTCCAACTTTGCCAAGCAGATTGCCGAGATCGAAAAGGGGAGAAGGGAGCCAGTTCTTCATGTGGGAAATCTGGAAGCCAGAAGAGATTTTACTGATGTGCGCGATGTGGTGATAGCCTACTGGATGAGTCTTGAAAAGTGCGAAGCCGGGGATGTTTACAATATCGGAACGGGCAAAGCTTATTCCATGAGTAAAGTGGTGGATATGCTTATTTCTATGAGTAAAATTAAGATAGAAACACAGATAGATCCCACTCGATTAAGACCCTCCGATGTGCCGATTCTTTTGTCTGATTCATCGAAGTTTAGAGCCGCGACGGGATGGGAACCAAAAATTCCTTTCAGACAATCTTTAGAAGACCTGCTCAATTACTGGAGAGAAAGGATTTAGTTTGAGTCAAAAGGTCTTTATCACTGGGGCGACCGGGTTTGTTGGCCGCTACCTCATTCGATCACTTTCTTTAGAGAATTATCAAATTTATGGTACGGCCTATCCTGAACTACCGGAAAAAGATGAATTCAAAGAGACAAGCATTCTTTATAACATCGATATAAGATCAGAAGAAGATATTAGTTCTGCGATCAAAGATGTTGTCCCGGATAAGATTTTTCATCTCGCAGCGCTTTCGAATGTCGGGCACTCCTGGATAAAAAGAAAAGAAACGATGGAATCTAATTTGATGGGATCTTTTTATGTGTTTGAATCCGGACGGCAGTTTGCGCCCCATGCAAGGATTCTTTTTGTCAGCTCCTCGGATGTTTATGGGATTTTAGAGCCTGTAGAGGAAGCTTTAAGTGAAGAGATGGATCCCAAAATCGTCAATCCTTATGCGTTTACCAAGGTGTGCGGGGAGCAGTTGAGCCGGTTCTATTCTGAGATAGAGGGTCTCGATATTGTTATTGCCCGCCCTTTTCCTCACACAGGACCCGGGCAGAGTGCGGATTTTGTCTGCTCGGACTGGGCCTTGCAAATTGCCAAGATTGAAAAAGGATTGATGGAGCCCGTTATAAGAGTTGGCAGTCTTGAGGTCAGGCGTGATTTTTCAGATGTTAGAGATGTTGTCAAAGCCTATATCTCTCTTTTAGAAAAGGGGAAAAAGGGAGAGATCTATAACGTCTGCTCGGGGAGAGCCGTTGCCCTGAAAAAGATTCTTGACACGTTACTTTCTTTTTCATCCAAAAAAATCAAAGTGGACGTTGACCCGAACAGAATGAGAAAAGCCGATATCCCGCTTCTTCTGGGGAAGAATGAGAAGATCAGGAATAAATTAAACTGGGTACCGGAAATTCCACTGGACCAAACACTCAAAGAGCTTCTTGGCTACTGGAGAGATTATCATAACGTATGATTACTTATTCTCTTTATACCAAGAGATGGTTTTTTTAAGCCCTTTACTGAATGTGACGAGGGGATTATACTCGAGTTTTCCTTCAGCCTTGGAAATGTCGGCATGGCTGTGTTTGACATCTCCCGGCCTTGGGTTGCTGTAATTTGACGGGATGTCTTTATCCAAGATGGTTTTAATCTCTCTAATCAAAACATTGACTGTAGTTCGGCTACCGCTGGCAATATTAAAGGCTTCTCCAGACACATTTTGGGCCTTGCAGGCTAATAGATTCGCTTCGACAACATTGGACACATATGTGAAATCTCTCGACTGCTCTCCATCTCCGTAAATGATGGGTTGTTCATTGTTAAGGATCTTTGTCACAAAATTAGGTATGGCGGCGGCATACTGGGAGAAAGGATCCTGTCTGGGGCCGAAAATATTAAAGTACCTTAGGCATACGGTGTTAAATCCATGGAGCCCGGAAAAAATCTGGCAGTATTTTTCTCCTGTTAATTTTCCTAATGCGTAAGGAGAGAGGGGGTTTCCTTCGCTGCCTTCTTTTTTAGGCAGGCGTTGGTCATCTCCGTAAACCGATGAGGAGGAGGCAAAAACAAAGCTTTTGATTCCTGCTTTCTGTGAGGCTACAAGCATGTTTAGAGTCCCTGTAATATTGATCTCATTTGATGTGATAGGGTCGCTGACTGAGCGGGGAACCGAGGGGAGAGCGGCTTGATGGAGAACATAATCTATTCCTTCGACAGCTTTTTGACACATTTTATAATTTCGGATGTCTCCTTCAATAAGCTCTATCCCATCGATAAATGGAGTGAGGTTTTCTTTTTTCCCTGTCAGGAAATTATCGAGGACTCTGACCTCTTCTCCTCTTTTGACCAATTCTTCTGTAATATGTGAGCCGATAAATCCTGCTCCACCTGTTATAAGATATTTTTCCATAATTAAGTCCTTATCAATACCAAGTTTGAATTTTTAATACCACATTGATGCATTGATTTCAATTTGAATGAAAGTTATTTAAGAAATCTGTAGAAGATCAAACCGACATATTCCTTAATAGTAAGGGAAGAATGAACAAAATGATCGGCTGCGGGAAGGAAAGGAGAATAGCTGTAGTTATATTTGCTTTGGCCTTTAAAGTCGGCTGGCGCGGGAATGGGATTTAATCCAATTTTTTTTAAAAAGAACATGGCCCGGGGCATGTGGAGTGCGGAAGTGACAAGCAAAAAGGATTGTTCCCCAAGAAGTTGCTGTATGTTTTTTGCCTCTTCATAGGTGTCCCGTGCGTCACACAAGGGCATGATTTTTTCTTTCTCAATTCCTAACAATACAGCCAGCTTCTTCATCTGGAAACATGTCAATCCCTCAATGGGATTGGCGCTGCTGTTCCCCCCTGAGGTTACTAAAACTGCATTGTCCAGCTGCTTAAACAACCGTATCCCTTCCAGAAGCCTTGCCGTTGAGGATGACCCTAGCCGGCTTGTAGAAGGAAGCTGCGTGTCACGATTGATTGCTCCTCCTCCAAGCACGACGATATATTTTACGTCTTTGGGCGGAGTTAATAGAGGGGGATATTTGTTCTCGAGTGTTTTGAGGAGCAGATTGGAGACAGGCATGATCGACAGCAGGTAGAATAGAACTAACGTGAAAACAAGCAGCCTCTTTCCCCATTTTTTCTTCAATAAGATGAGGATTAAGGAAATGAAAAGGAGAAGATAAATAAGCCCGGGGGGAAGAAAAAAGGCCTGAAAGAATTTTTTTACAAAAAATAACATTTAATTTTATAAGATCGCCACGTCGCAAGGCTCCTCGCGATGACAGAGAGTATTGTCATTGCGAACGAAGTGAAGCAATCTCATTTGTAGCATTATAAATTAAGTTCAAGCTGGTTCTCTTTGGCGGTTTTCCTGTTCTTTTCGATGGATTTTAGAATTTCAGGAGTGACATCGCCTGTGGGGTATATCCCGCTGAAGCAGGCTCCGCAGAACTCTTTTAGATTTTCGTTTCCCATCTTTACGGCTTTTTCGAGTGATTCCAGGCTCTGGTAGATGACTTTGTCCGCGCCGATCCTTTTGGCGATCAAATTGATGTCGGCATTCCGGGCCACGAATTCTGTTTTTGTCTGCATGTCGATCCCGTACACGCAGGGATACCGGAGCGGAGGGGAATAAGAGCCAAAATAGACCTTTTTTGCCCCGCACTCTCTGACCATATCGATTATGGTCTTTGAAGTATTGCCTCTGACAATACTGTCATCAATAAGAAGAACATTTTTTCCCTTGAGTTCTGAGACGATAGGATTGAACTTCTGACGGACGGATGTTTTCCGCTCCTCGTCGGC
>CAZEWV010000108.1:0-7916 GCA_964516025.1 uncultured Eubacteriales bacterium | reverse complement strand
ATGATCGACTGCTTCAGCGAATTTTACTCTTACACCAGCGCTTTTTTGGACGCCTTGAATATGTTTTTCGAGACACCTCTCGCGCTTTTAAAAAAAATACACAAAAACGTTCATTGGCCTTCCCTCTCCAATTCGCTTTTGAAGATTGGCGGGAAACAAATCCTAAAGAGATGGATCCGTTATAACAAACCCTATTTAGTCTACCTGAAAAAAGCGGCCCTAGGGAACAGAAGGATTGGGAACGCCCCTTACGGATAGAGGGGAAAAACCCTAGTAAACATTCGGGAAATTTTCATGATAAGGGCGATCCTTTTCAGCCCGAAATTTACTCCTGGTATCTCCTGAAAGTATGCTTTTTCTCATGCGGACAGACCTGGGGGTGATCTCTACTATTTCATCGTCTTTTATGAAGCTGATGGCCTGCCCCAATGTCATTTTTCTTGCGGAAGGTAATACGCGGAAGAAATCAGAGGTAGAACTTCTCATATTAGTAAGATTTTTTTCCTTGCAGGGATTTATGTGGAGGTCATTGGCCCTGTTATGTTCTCCCACTATCATTCCTTTATAAACATGGTCGCCCGGAACAATGAACATCGTCCCTCTCGGAGAAAGGTTATCCAGCGCGTAAGTAACAGCTTTACCCTGACGGTCGGCAACAAGCGAGCCCGTAACACGTTTTGAAAAATTTCCCCTGTATTCCTCATAACCTTTCAGATAAGAATTAATCACGCCGGTTCCGGCTGTGTCTACAATGAATTCGTTGCGATAACCGATAAGCGACCGCGATGGTATGGTAAATTCCATGCGAACTCTGTCGGTACTGCCATTAATGAGCTTTTCCATTTTGCCTTTTCTTTTAGATAACTTTTCAGTGATGATTCCAATACAGCCCTTACTACAATCAATAAATAAATATTCTATGGGTTCGTACAATTTGCCATTTTCATGCTTATAAATTATCTTCGGAGCGCCCACGTTGAGCTCAAATCCTTCCCTGGCCATTGTTTCTATTAATATTTCCATCTGGAATTCACCCCGCCCTTTGACAATAAATGCATTGGAATCCCGGGTGGATTCAAGCTGTATGCCTACATTAAGAAGCGTTTCTTTTGTTAATCTTTCATATATTTTTCTGGACTGGACAAATTCCCCTTCCATGCCGGTAAAAGGCGAAGTATTTGCACTGAAAAGCATTGAAAGAGTCGGCTCATCAACGTTAATCCTTTTTAACGCTTTCGGATCTTCTTTTGTACAAATGGTATCCCCGATTTGTACATCTTCAATACCCGCAAGCGTTACGATATCCCCCTGTTTTACTATTTCAGCTTCCTCTAATTCCACACCATCATAGGTCTGGACCTTCATTACCCGTAAAGGTTCTATTTTACCGTCCTTTTTCAAACAGACAAGTTCATCGCTGCTTTCCGCTGTTCCATTAAATATTTTACCTATGGCAAGGCGCCCTAAATAATTCGAATAGCCCAGGTCACAGACCAGCATTTGAAAGGGTGCTGCGGGGTCATAAGAAGGCGCAGGGATATATTCTAAAATAGTGTCAAAAAGAATTTTCAGGTTCTTTCCCTGTTCATCAACAGTTTTTTGCGCTATTCCTTCTCTACCGATTGAATAAAGCACAGGAAATTCAATCTGCTTATCCGACGCATCAAGATCCATGAACATCTGATAAATATCATCAAGTACATCCCGGGGCTGGGCATCTTTTCGGTCAATTTTATTAATGACTACAATAATTTTCTTGTCAGCCTCAAGGGCCTTTTTTAAAACATACCGCGTCTGTGCAAGAGGCCCTTCGGCGGCATCAACTAACAGTATTGCGCCATCTGCCATTTTTAATCCACGTTCTACTTCTCCCCCAAAATCGGCATGTCCGGGCGTGTCTATAATGTTTATCTTTACATCTTCCCACCAGATAGAACAGTTTTTGGCGATGATTGTTATGCCGCGCTCCCGCTCAAGCTCCATATTGTCCATTATCCTTTCAACAACTTTCTGCTGCTGTTTGAACATTCCGCTCTGCTTTAGCATATGATCAACAAGCGTAGTTTTGCCGTGATCAACGTGCGCAATGATCGCGATATTCCTTATGTTTACTTTTTTTCTCATTTTATATGACGGTATTAGTGTGTTTCTCAAGGAAAAAGGTGTGAATATAAATAGTATAGATTACGCTTCCAAAGACCGACTTTGGTCAAAACCAAGACTTCATCGAGGACATATTCGACTTTCAGTTAAAGAGCTTAGAAATAGGGACTAACCAGTGTCAGAGCTCTCAAAAGCGTCTAGGGTGGCCCTTTCCGGCGTTATAACCTAAAATAAGAACAATATCTCACATCTTGTGACTTTCTTATTATACAAAAGATAGCCAACGCATACAAATAAAGGAAACTGAACTCTTTAGGGTACAGGCCACCGGCGGACAGTACCGGACAATTATTTATTCTTTTTTTCTTTTTTTAATCTTCGTTTTTCCTTTGGATTAAGCTGGGCTTTTTTCTGAAGTTCCCTTTTGCCTTTATCCTTTTTTCCCTTATCACCCATATCTGTTTCTCCTTGCTCGAAAATAACTTTCGCCGGACTATAGCGCAGAATGTATGTCGTCAAGCAGTATCATACTACTACTAACTGATTCCTTTTGACAAGATTCGAAATGAATAAGAATCCCTACCCCTTAAACCAACCGCTTAATTCGCATCTTCAGCTTCAGACAAACCGGGATCGGCGGCATAGTCTACTCCTGCCATATTCAAGATATTTCAGTTGAGTGTGCCAGATTGACACATCTATTTTAGCATGATAGGTTTATTTCACCATATCAGTGGGTGAAAATTGTGAAGTTCTTACCGGAAAGAGAAAACGAATTTCCTATGTTTTAAAAAACCAGTGCTGAAAAAGTACCTGCTTTTTACTCAGTACTTCTTCTTCCTTTTTTTCATCTTTCTCTGGTTCAAAGACAATATTTACCCACTCAAGAAAATACACATACCGTATCAGATTGCACTCATACCCCTTTTGATCGTCCTCCTCATCCGGCTCTTTCTTTATGTACGCTTACGAAAAGTGCGTCTTCACCTCAAGCTCACCCGGCCACTTCTTGCTTTTTTAGTCATCGTTCTTCTCGTCTCAGCCATCCGAATACCCTTTTTTGTGTACTCATATTCCTTTGAGCGGCAGCCAGATGAAGGGGTTTCGGCCATAATGGGAAAACATATATCAGAAGGTAAGATCCCTCCCATTTTCTGGTATGGAGAATTGCGTCAGGGCTCACTTTTTCAACACGTGTATGCCCTGTTCTTCACGGTTTTCGGATATTCAATTTTTCTCCTCAGATTCCTGCCCCTTTTGTTCTTTTTTGCCTTTTTGGCAGTTCAGTTCCTTTTCCTCAAAGAAATTTTTTCCCAAGAATTTGCCTTTGTATGCTGCCTCCTCTATGTGGTCCCTGTCTGCCATATCGGCGACTGGTTAAGCCTAGATATTGCCTCGGGCTTTTCCCTCATGCTCTTTCTCGGGACGCTCATCCTCTACCTGACATACCTTCTCTATTATAGAAACCGAGACCATGTGCTTCCTATTTTGGGCTTTTTATACGGAGTGGCTTTTTGGACACATCAGATTACCGTGGGTTTTATTATTACTTCTCTTTTTTTTGTCGTGCTGAAATACAAACTTGCCTGGAAAAAGCATATTCACCTCTTTCTTATGGCCTGCATGGGCAGCTTTCCGCTCCTCTTAAGCGAGGTTTTTTCCAATTTTGCCCTCACCAAATATCTTCTTTCCGGAGAAGGAGAAGCCTTCAAACTGGCAAAAATAGAAAAATTTGGGGAAATGCTCATCAGCCTTTTATCAAGGGTCGATAATCCCCTTAATGTAGTTTTCCTCATTCTTCTTATCCTCGGTTTGGTTACACTGATAATCCTATCTATCAGGAAGCGGACACTTCTCCCGCACAGTTTATACGGGATCTTCTTTATTGTTTTTTCGCTCATCTTTCTCTTTTCTGGTTTTAGCTCACAACTCAGAATACACCGCTATCTTTTCCCTCTCTTTGTTTCCCTCCCTATCCTTATTTTTGTTCCCTTTGAACTGATCAAAAAGAAGGTTAAGTACATATTTATGCTTTTTATTTTCCTCCTCCTATTTTTTTTCAACAATGCCCGAGGAATTCTCTCCGAATACGAACAGGCAAAGGAACACCACCAACGATTCAAAACAGTCATCGCCTCCCTGAAAGGCACTCAGATCAAGTATTGGATGAGCAGGTACATCAGGTCTTACGTCCTTAATGCCTTATCCAAGGAAGAAGTTATCGTCGCCTCATACAACATAGAAAAGTACTTTCCCTACCAATTGTTCTACTATAATCAGAATAATGACACCAACTACATTTTTTTGGTAAAACCTGAGGGAGGCCAGGAAACAGAGCGCGCTACAAACCTCCTTCGATTGCTTCAGTACTTCGATGTCAAGTTCACATTGATAAAAACAGACCTGTGGTGGCTGTTCTATGATCTAGAAGCCATGGTCCTTCCCATAACCACCCAAGCCAGCGTCCCGGAAAATATACCAGAAGTGCAGCTCATCACGCACACTATTTCAAAGGATTCACTGGTTCTGCTATTCAACACAACAGGTTCAGGTCTTCAAGGGTATCGACTGCACGTAGAAATTCCCGGTTACAGTTCTCGGATAAGAACGCTTCTCCCGGGTAAGAAAGACTTGACTGTCAGACTGCCCTTTCCCGCCCAGCAAACATTCCCCATCCACTACTATCTCGACTATATGGGCATACCCGCCAAGACAACCAGAAAAAAAACAAGCTTTTCACTGCCTGACCGAGTCCTGTCAGTAAGAAAAACAAGTGAAGACATTCTCTACCTGGCTGGATTCGGCCCCCCCAAAGAGCTCTTTGGTAAAAAATGGACCGTGTGCCAAAAGAAAATAGACTTCCAAGTAAACAAACAGCCAAAAAAAGGTGAAAAACTCGTGATCTCCCTTTATTCTCCCTTTCAATTCCAAGCCTGGTATTGGTACGGAAATTACGTGCAAAAGGTCAAGGTTTACTTTAACGGTACCTTCCTGGAAGAAAAAGAGCTTGCCGACGGTGAAAATGTATTATCCCTCCAGTTGCCGAGGTCACAAAAAAAGGGAGGTAAAAGAATCGTAACCCTGGAGTTTGCCTACTCCATGCCTTTCCCCTTTGCCCGGTTATGGAAAACGTCCGCTCTGCTGGAGAGAATAACCCTGGAAAAAAATTAGCCTGCCTTGACCTTAAAGACCGCCTCACAGACAGCAGTTGCCTAAAGAAGTACCGCTTTTCGAAACCTCTGCCCTTGAAATTGAAATTAGTGTATAAAGTAAAAGTGAATCTTATTTAGGCTGAAATGGAGAAATATCATGAACAACAGAAATAATCCCACACTCCGCGTAACACTACTGCCTAGAGATACAAACAAGCACGGCTCTATTTTCGGGGGTGTGATCATGAGCCATATCGATCTTGCCGGTTCTATTGAGGCCCGGAAAGCATGCGGTCCTTTCAACTTCGTAACCGTTGCCATGGACAAGGTCGTCTTCCATAAGCCGGTATTTGTCGGGGATGTGGCAAGTTTCTATACCGAGACTGTCAGACGAGGCCGGACCTCGGTCTCAACCAAGGTCATTGTTGAGGCAACACGGGCTGAAAACCAAGAAACCGTCCGGGTTACAGAGGCTGAAGTCATTTTTGTGGCCGTCGACGATGATTGGAAGCCAGTTCCTTTTGTTCCTGAATAAAATCTTCATGGTGTCTTCTTCAAGTCTGGTCCTTAAAAGTTATGTCAGATAGATTTCCAGATAAAGGAAGATTATCTGTCCAAATCTGGACCTCTTGTTTGCCTCCCATGATAAAAATATCGTTATAATTTGAACCTCCAGCCACAAATAGATCCGGAGGGACCACAGAAGTAGGCACAGAATTCCATATAGCGATTCCAGGTGTCGCCACTGTAACGAATTTTCCACCGCTTGTTTTGACGCCTCCCCACATCATCTGATTCGGATCCCTGGGATGGGACATATAATAATCATAGGCTTGATTGTCTGTCGAAGGAAACGAGTTCCAGATGAGGATCCTATCATTGTAAGTATCTGCAACAATCACTTTCCCTTCTGCGGTTGCTACTCCCACAGGCCAGTTCAGTTGACTCAAGCTTGTTCCTTCACCATTGGTTGTGAAATTCTCCTGCCCTAAAACAATATCCGGTTCGACGTTTCCCCCTGGAAGAGAATTCCAGATAAGGATCCTGTTATTCCGTGTGTCCGCTAAAAGAAGCCGAGTCCCATCCGAGGCGATATTCATCGGATGATTGAACAAAAGAGATCCTCCCGTATCGTTGAAACCGATGGCGCTGAGAATGATGTAGGCATCCTGTCCGGTTTGAAACCAATTCGCCTGCGCAAATAACTGGATGGGTAAAAAAATAAACAAACTCAAGCTGAGTCCTAAGACTATAAGATAAAATTTTCTCATCTGAGGTCCTCCTTCAAATGCAGCAGAGAGGGAAACTCCCTTAATTTAATCTCAGATTTACACGGCATGATTCTGTTCATCTTCCCTTTTTGCTAGAGACAATAGGATATAAATATGGAGGAGGGGTGTCAATAACAAGGTAATCCCGTAAATGTTTTAAAAGCGCTGAAAATACCGTATGGCGGTTGGAAGTCAGAAAAACCTAATATGATTTCAAAATATCACTCAGTTTAGGAACAACGTCATCTCAACATAAATTGATAATTTCTCCAATAGTACATTTTAGTTATTCATCCCAAATTAAAATATTTTCATTTAAATAACATTTTCTTTTTCACTTGCAATTCTCAATACTAATTGCTATTTAGTTCTTATTATTCAAATTCCGAAATGTTTGATTTATGAAAATAACATTTGTGAAAGGAGTGAACAAGATGACAAAAAAATTAAGTTTGATGTGTGTATTATTAACACTGTTGGCTGTAAATTTATCGGCTCAACAATTTCAAACGCCCGCAGAACGAGTAAGTTACCAAAAAGGAGGAACAAATTATGAAACGCTAATGGAATTCATTTATGAATTAGAGAGTAAAAGCGAGTTGATGAATGTTCAAAAAATAACTGAAACATTGATGGGAAGGGATCTCGTCTTATGTATTCTTTCCAATCCCCCTGTTTTTAGTCCTGCTGATATAGACAAGACCGGGAAACCTGTTGTTCTGATTGCTAATAATGTTCATGGTGGTGAAGTTGCTGGAAAAGATGCGAGTTTAGAAATTATGCGAGATCTGGTTATGGGAGATTTAAAACCTCTATTGGATAAAGTTGTTGTCTTAAATATTCCTACCTTAAATCCTGATGGCGCCGAAGTACGGCGTAGAACAAATGAACAGAGATTTGATATGAACCGTGATTATATCAAAATTGAATCACAAGAAATATTTGGATTGGTTACTAAGGTCATTAATAAATGGCATCCGGATATTCATATCGATACACATCATGGTGGGGCTGATCCTTATGTAATCACTTATCAAACTTGTATGAATCCTGCTGGTGATGAAGAATTAATTCGATTGGGTAATGAAGAAATATTGCCTCGCGTTCGCCAAGCGCTTCAGGCAGAAGATTATGATGGATTCTGGTATTCAAGCGGACGATGGGTTGATGGCGAGGCGCAGTGGCGGCCCACATCGGTTGAACTGAGAAAACAGCATGTGTATTCCACAATGGCAAATATGGTCGGATTTTTGTTCGAAACGCCTAGAAATTCTAACAGAGTCACAAATAATGGAACCAAAGTTGTTCCAATTCCGAAAGAAGAACAATATAAACTATAATGGATTTGGAGATTAAGACCAAAATGAATCGCAATTTAAGGTGTATCTCC
>CAZEWV010000107.1:3117-7923 GCA_964516025.1 uncultured Eubacteriales bacterium | reverse complement strand
TCTACATTCTCTTTCAATCACCTCAGCGCCGCTTGAAATTATTCCTGCGGAATTTAACAGACAGAGATACCCCAGCTCGAAAACAGCAGATAGATTTATTGTCTCAAGAACTCCAGTCTCTTTTGAGTGAAAACTGCAGGATAGCCAGGAACTTTTTTGAACGACGGAATTACAGTATGGACTTGGCGCGAGTTCCTCCATTTATGGAAACCCTGCTCTACCGAACAACACCAACTCTTGTCGTACAACCTCAGGATGAAAAAGACATCGCTAAAATTCTAGCTTTCTGCAACAAAAAGAAATTGGGTGTATTCCCCCGAGGATCGGGCTCGTTTGCATTTGGAGGTGCCGTCCCTACTAGGAATGGAATTGTCGTGGATTGCTCCCCCATGATGACCGTTCTTGAAATAGATCCGGAAAGGTTATCTGTTCGAGTACAGCCGGGTGCACGGTGGGCTGATGTGAAAACAAAATTGGAGCCCTACGGTTTGGTCCCCATGACAACCCCCACAAGTTTGTTTTCAACTGTTGCCGGTTGGATCTCGACAGGAGGTTTGGGGCTGGACAGTTATGCATACGGAAGTGTTTTTGATGCGGTTCTTGGCGTCCGAGTCGTCCGTCCTGACGGAACAATCGAAGAACTGAATTCTGAAAGCACAGCCATTACAAATCTCTTTGGAACCGAAGGACAATTTGGAATCCTGTCCGAAATTACCCTACGCGTTCGACCCAAACCTTTATACGACGGCACTTGCCTGCTGACGTTTGAAACCTCAAACAGGTCCTTTGATTTTTTGAAAGACCTCACCAAAAGTGACCACAGACCATCACATGTTGTGCTTTTTGACCGTGAATCCATGATCAGAGAAAATATCCTCTTTGCAGAACATACAGGATTAAAAGAATCCATAGCCCCGGAACACGAAGTGGCCCTTTTGCACTTCGAAACCTTGGATAGTGAACAAAATTTTCTGTCTTCTTTAAATGGAAAAAATAAACAAATCGCGGAAGATTCCACCGCATCCCGCTATCTCTGGGCAGATCGGTATTTCCCTCTAAAAGCCCAACGGCTCGGCCCGGGTCTTTTAGGGACGGAAGTTGTCGTTCCTGGAAAAGAGCTGCTTCGATTTACATCCAAGGTTCGGAAGCTCGCACGGCGGTTCAAGATAAAACCCGCGATTGAAGTGATTGTCTGCCGCACCGAAAATAATTTCAACTATCTTGTTATGGTCTCGTTTAGCTGTGACTACACAAAATCTGTTCACTATGCTTTAAGTCTCCTTCTCATCCAGATGATGGTCAGGTTGGCCACCCGATGCGGGGGCTATCCCTACGGGATTGGAATATGGAACACGCCATTTATAAAAAACAAGTACAATCGAGATCATCTGAAAAGACTAAAAACACATAAAAATAGTCTGGATCAAAATGAGACTCTCAATCCTAATAAATTTTTTAAAATCAAGGGACGTTTTTTTGGCATTCCTGCGCTTCTTCTGCATACCGACATTTTCCCCGTGATTTTAACTGTTGCACATTTTTTCTCCCCTTTGCTGGGCTCCCTCGCCACCTTAATTCAGCCAAAACAGCAGGATCACTGGGACGTTCCCAATAAAGAAGATCAAGGTGAACTCCTTTTAAATCAGAGTTTTTTGCGCTGTACATCTTGCGGCTCATGTGTCTCTGTCTGCCCGGCCTACCATATCACCCAAAATGAATTGGTCACCGGAAGGACAAAATTGCGCATGGCTGAATCCATGATAAATGGTGTGGAACTTAATCTGGGGGAAGTCCACGCGCCCTTTCAATGTCTACACTGTGGATTGTGTGAAGAGGTTTGTCAGACACGGCTGCCACTCCGCGAATGTTATCTTGTCTTAGAGGACTCGATTGAAGATCGATTTGGCTCTCCAGTTGAAACCATAAAGAAATTTATCGAAGAGCTGGACGGCCGGAGGGAATTTATTTCTGAAGTTTTCGGTCTCCGTGTTCCGGAATGGTCTCCTGAAGAACATATAAAAAGAGTTCCGGTTGTTGAAAAAAACGATAAGGAAAATAAAACATGCCCCGGACTGTAAAGCTCAAACCCAGGCCCTCTCTTTCACGGCATCCCATCGTGACTCCCTACCGGATTCTGCGCAGCGACCGTTGTATCAACTGCGGCACGTGCATTGAGATATGTATTTATGATTGCCACTCACGGTCAGAAGAGGATTCGCGAATTCTGGCTGATCCCAAGGAGAACTGCTGCAGGAATTGTTTCGCCTGTATTATGCAGTGTCCGCGAGAAGCGCTCACTATGCTAACCAATGAAGATTATCTCACCCTAGGAGATAGGACATATACACCAGACATCATCCGTTCCATCCATGAACAGGCTGAACAGGGAAAAATCCCAGTAAGCGGTGCGGGTTATAGGGGACGTTTTGGAGGAGATTATTACGACAATATTTGGACAGATATGTCTGAAATTGTGCGTCCCACACGTGACGGAATCCATGGAAGAGAGCACATCTCTACCTCTGTCAGTATGGGAAAAATGTTGAGAGATCTCTGTGGAATGGTGTTCGATAGCAATGGAAACCTTAAATCTCAGATTCCCCTGAACCGGGAAATCCCGCTCCCTGTAATCTTTGGAAAGATGCCATTTTTTCCAGGGAAAACAGCTTTGTCTTCTCTTGCTCTGGCAGCGAGCAAACTCAAAACCTACCTGTCTATTCCTGCAGACAACGTCTCAGATGAGATGAAAGACTATTACAGCCACCTTCTTATCCGATTAAAACCAGACGATATAGAAAAATTTAGAAACATCCTCGAATGGGCAACAATCATTGAATTTGATCCTGACGGAGATCTAGTAGAGGGAATGTCCAGGGCAAGAGACATCAATCCCAATGTGCTTACAGTCATCAATGTCCCCCTATCCAAAAATGTGGAGAAAAAAATTCTCAATCTCGCACAAAATGGAGCAGAGACCGTGCATCTATCCGCTGATATTCATGGTTCAGGAAATAACGGCTTCACCTTATTGGACGCTCTCCATAATTCCCACTTATTGCTGGTTGAGGAGGGTCTACGGGACCGGATTACACTCGTAGCCTCAGGAGGAATAGCCGCGGCCGAACATGTCCCTAAAACAATCATTATGGGTGCTGATATAGTTATGGTCGATGTCCCTTTATTGATTGCGATGGACACGGTGAAATGGAATCAGGGAGACAGTATTCCCTATCCGAACGAAATTGAAGAACTCGATCCACGATGGGGCGCTTCGCGTGTGATAAACCTCATGCTTTCTTGGAGAGACCAACTTCTGGAAATCCTTGGAGCCATGGGATTGAGAGATATCAGAAGGCTTCGGGGAGAAACCGGACGGGCTATTTTTGCACACGAAGCCTACACAAATTTTAAGGATCGGCTCAAAATATTGCCTGATAATGGATCTTATCCCAAAGTCAAACATCATCGGGGGAAAAAAGCATCCTGGGCCTTTACAGATGCGACAGTCAAGAACGTCCCGGACCGCTTCGTCTTAAAACCGGGAGCCTGGCATATTGATGTGGATCGCAGTCGCTGTACAGACTGCTGCCTGTGTGTTGAAAGCTGTAAATATGATGTCCACAGACGAATTGAAGGCAAAATCAAGCTTGAAGAACCCATCCACAGCCGATGTATCGGCATTTCATGCAAAAACAATAATTGGTGCTGCGTCCATGTCTGTCCCTGGGAAGCATTGGTCATCAGAAAGGATCCTGTTGATTCAGTCCTTGGGGATTTCCGGTGGACACCTGAACTTCTTCGTGAAACTTGGCATATTGCGAGAACCGGTTCAGAAACACGGCTGAAACCCAAAGAACAGATCGGTGATTCGGGAGGTGGATTTGACAGAATGAGACTGGCAGAATCCATCAAAGGAATCCAACCGGTTAAAGGGCCAATCAATTTATCGATTCCTCTCAATAGGCGTCAAATTGGACCTAAAGTGAACCTCTCTCTTCCCATATATGGGGGAGGGATGTCCTATGGATCCATCTCTCTCAATGTGATGAAGGGCCGTGCTATGGCCGCCAAGAAGCTGGGGACTTTGACCTGCACGGGTGAGGGTGGCTATCCGGACGAGCTGATTCCTTTTGCAGATCACATCATCACCCAGGTCGCAACGGGATTATTCGGAGTACGCGAGGAAACCATCCTTCGAGCGCCTATGGTTGAGTTTAAATATGCCCAAGGGGCGAAACCCGGTCTTGGCGGTCACCTATTGGGCGAAAAAAATACGCCGGAGGTGGCTTTGATGCGTGAAGCCATCCCCGGGACTAATCTGTTTTCACCATTCCCGTTTCACAGCGTCTATTCGGTGGAAGATCACAAAAAACATTTGGACTGGATCCGTTCAATTCACCCCGATGTGCTTATTTCTGTCAAAGTCTCCACTCCAGCAGATGTGGATATGGTCGCTGTTGGCAGCTACTATGCCGGCGCAAATGTCATCCACCTCGATGGGGCCTACGGCGGAACCGGAGCCGCACCGGATATCGCCAAAAAAAATATTGCCCAACCTATAGAATACGCCACAGCACAGACTCATGAGTTTTTGGTCAAAGAAGGGATCCGCGAAAAAGTTGTCCTTATAGCGAGCGGCGGAATCCGCACTGGGGAAGACATTCTCAAGATTATAGCACTGGGAGCTGATGGAGTTGTCGTCGGAACTGCGGAGCTGGTAGCGATCGACTGTGTCCGCTGCGGCAATTGTGAACGGGACAGGGGCTGTCCGAACGGCATCGCCACAACGGATCCAAGGTTGGCACA
>CAZEWV010000107.1:0-3017 GCA_964516025.1 uncultured Eubacteriales bacterium | reverse complement strand
CCTTAGAAGGCGGCTGTGGTGTCATTGGGATCATTGGCAGTGAAAAAATAAAGGGTAAAAATATTATCCGCCCGTGTGAACAAATGAGAAACAGGGGGAATGGAAAAGGCGGCGGCGTGGCGGCCGTCGGATTGTTCGATGAGTATAAAAATCATTATGCTCTCCATATTTCTTTTCTCGACGAAACCGCTAGAGGAATAATCGAAAAAGAATTCATACATTCTGTATTTGATATTTCCCATGCCGAAAAACAAGTCAATCTAGACGATTATCGTGAAGCAGGACTAGATGTCAAACCTCCTCTAGTTTGGCGGTATTTTGTGCGGGTTAAACCGGAGAAACTTGATTTTTTTGCAGAGCAAAACAAGATCTTTGACATTCAGGCTGCAGAAAATGAATTTATTTTCCAGAACAGCTATCGTCTAAATGCAAAATACTACGAGGGCCAAAAAAAGCCCCGCGCTTTTGTCCTTTCTCACGGCCGGAACTTAATGATCCTCAAAGGCGTGGGCTATGCTGAAGAGATCGCACGTTATTACTGCTTGGAAGACACCGCAGCCCATCTTTGGATTGGACACCAGAGGTATCCGACAAGAGGACGTGTTTGGCATCCCGGAGGTGCCCATCCTTTTGCCGGTTTAAATGAGGCCCTGGTGCACAATGGAGATTTTGCCAATTATCATGCCGTGTGTGAGTACCTGCGTCAGTGGGGGCTTGTGCCGCAGTTTATTACAGACACAGAAGTTGCCGTCCTGCTGTTTGATCTTTATACGCGTGTTCTCGGATATCCCCTCGAATATGTTATCGAAGCCCTCGCCCCAACACCTCAAGGTGATTTTGAAAGGCTCTCCAAAAGAAGACAGCGGATATTCAGGGCCATACAGACGGCTCATCTTCACGGATCACCGGACGGCCCCTGGTTTTTTATTGTTGCCCGGTCAGAGCCTGAGACGGGAGCACCTCAGCTTATTGGTATCACCGATGTCTCCATGCTGAGACCGCAAGTTTTCTGCCTGTATGAGGGCGAAAACAAGAGTTTTGGAGCCATCGCCAGCGAAAAACAAGCCCTCGATGCTTTTTTTGAAAATATTTCCGCCGCAGATGACTCGGTCCCCCCCAGAGCCGATCGTTACTGGGCGGCCCGCGGAGGAAGCTGTACGGATGGCGGAGCTTTTGTGTACACGTTAAATAAAACAAATAACACAAATATTCTTGATGTCCGTGATAAGTTTGGCAATAAGGTAAAAGGAAATATTCATCCGGATCGCCAAAAAGACAAAATTTCACTACCTATACGGCTCAACAACAGATTAAACGGAGTTTTCAGTGACCCTCTATCGCCCCCAGAAAAACGGAAAACACACAGCATCAAAATGTTTGAAATGCTCAGAAATCTTCTCCAAGAGAATCGGTATGCAGATTTTGCTTCGGGAGTTCAGAGTATAACCAAAAAAGAGGATATCCGTAATGTTTTGAATGTTTTGGCTTTGCTTCAAAATCATCACTGGGAACCCAAGAAAGGCCGGAAAACTTTTCAGCTCAGTTCCATTTCTTTATCCATACAAACACTACTGGACTCCATCCCCTTGCCTTCAATAAAGACAAACATGGGGATGTTGCGACTCACCGCAAGCCAAGCATGGGAAAAGACCCTCCCTAAACCAAACAAACCTTCAGATACATTGGTGATCGATGCCGAAAAATTTCCCAATGAAGGCCCTCAATCTGTCTCAAGAGTCATTGCCAGCACTTTTGTTAAGGGGTGGCAGAATTTTATCGTCTACCGATGCAGAGGTGACCGGTTTATCGGGTGTGGACTGGGCACAAAAACTTATGGGGTGCATATCGATGTATTCGGTTCCAGTGGAGATTACCTGGGCAGTGGAATGGATGGGGCTCAGATTTACGTCCACGGTGATGCACAGGATCAAATTGGTCAAGTACTAAAATCCGGGAAGATAGTCATCTACGGAAATGTCGGACAAACTTTCCTCTACGGGGCCAAAGGAGGGGAAACGTATGTTTTGGGATCCGCTGCAGGCCGTCCTCTCATAAACGCCGTTGGAAGGATCCGGGCGATCATCAATGGAACATGTCTTGATTACTGTGCGGAGAGTTTTATGGCCGGGGCACATACAGGAGGTGGTTTTGTGATCATCAATGGGCTGGTCTTTGATGATCGGGGTGAAGTGCTGGGATTGGAGATGAAATATCCTGGAAACAACCTATTTTCACTGGCTTCCGGAGGGGCATGTTACCTGAACGATCCATATCGCACGGTTACGGAAAACCAGCTGAATGGAGCTGAGTTCACTGCTTTCCGACGTGAGGATTGGAACACAATTCTCCCCTATCTGCTGGAGAATGAAAAACTCTTTGGGATCAGCATTCGAAACGATGTGCTGATGGTGGATGGGGTTCTCAAATGGCCTGAAGAGGTGTTCCGCAAGATTATTGCCAGCAGAGAAACAGAGGAGCTGGATTGGACATCTTTGGACTAGCAAGAGTGGACGTTATTTATTAATCGTCCATTCATAGACGATATCCAAAAGAATGGAAATGGTGGTTGTGGCGACAACAGTATCATCGCTCGTTTTGGCTTCCATTTTATGGTCCCCATAGGGAACATTATATATAGTGATATCAAATTGATCGTCTACAATACCTATAATACTATCGTCTCCATAAATATCGAGCGTTTCTCCATACTTATTTATGACTTTGATACTTGCAGAACTCTTGACATGCCAGGTGTAGATCGTGTTAAACCTAACATCAATCTCCTCCCAACTCACAAATTCTCCTGTTCCTTTTCTCCTGGCTTCAATTTCATATGTGCCATTTGTTACATCTTCAATCGACCTTGAGTCTTCATACTCGACAAAGAATTGAAAAACACCATCTAAAAAAACATCAATCGCCACACCACACTCATTACTGATGGTGATAATTCCGTTAGGGATATCAGGTTTTTTGCAGTTGATCATTCCCAAGAGAAGCACACAGCTCAACGCAAA
>CAZEWV010000106.1:0-8078 GCA_964516025.1 uncultured Eubacteriales bacterium | reverse complement strand
ATGACAGGGGACGACAGTTATTATGAATAGATTAGCGGAAGAATGGAGAGACTTTATGGGGTTTCTTTGAAAAGACCTTCTCTCTCGGCGAGGTGCCGTCTTTTTTCCTGTACCCTCGGCCCGTTGAATCATTGATGTGGGCCAGTTGAATTTTAACCATTTGATCGAGAACTTCCAGCAAATTTTCATGACGGCCATGCAGGTTTTCTAAACCCTTGTTTTCAAGTTCAATCAGCAGAAAAAAAATGGCCTCGATCGTGGACAGACAGAGGACGTTTGGCTGCTGTTTGATTAAAAAACGGGATGGCTCTTTCGGTAAAATTGAGATCCGCGGCAAGTCATGGAGATTTTGACTCATCTTCATCATTTTTTTTGCCGCTTTCCATGTTCCGTCTATCACAAAAACGAGTGGGATTTTGCCGTTTTTAGACAGCTGTTCCGGATTATAGACCGAGATATCTTTTGATGTTTTTCCCGGATAGAGTATAAATGGATTATACTTTTCGTCGAAGAGAAGATCTTGGATATTAGGATGGGTTGAAAAATCAAGACCCATGAAAATCTCGGAATTCGAAAGAGCCAGATGGGCCAGACGTCCCGTCCCGTTTCGGGTTTTTTTGGTTTCCTGAGGGCTCATCAAAAGGACAAAACGAGTCCGTGTTTCAAAAGTTCGGATGAAAGCGCACAGGCAGTAGGAGAGGGGACGAAAACAATTCAGGCAAAACTCCCGATACGGATTTTGTTTGTCCCTTTTCTGTTTCTGGATTAGATATGTCTTTTTATCCATGTTCGAATGCTCAAAAAAAGCTAAAAATCCTCCTTGATTCTTTGTCGAAGATTCATGCATTCCCTTCCTAGATGAATGGGAAAATAAAAAAATGCCAGAAAGGGAGAAGAGAGTCTATATGTTGCCTGGAGAACGGGAAGCGGTGGGAAAAGCCTCCTTGCTGCAAATGCCAGTTTTTTGATAATCCCTTTTTGTTGTCTAAATTCCGCTCCTGTTCTCCGGTTTATTGTAAAACCAAATGAACTGGAGAGATCAAAAAGGTTATTTTTGAACGTGTCCACTTCTTTCAAGAAATGTTTGAGCTCAGGGTATTCGGGGAAAGGGAGATCCATCAAGTTCTTAAGAGTATCAGATAATAAGGCAAAATCCTCTGACAAACCTGTTTGGCTCAGTAGGGAGAGCAATTTTCCCTTGTGGATTTTATTTCTCGATAAAAAAAGCCTTGCCGTAAAGTCTAAAAGGTGCTTAAGGGCCAAGTTGTATCGATGAAAACGACAGTGGGCGAGTTCAAAGACGATCCGATGCTCAAGGGACAAGACAGGAAAACTCAAGTCTTCAATAGATACTTCAGTCTGTTCTTCCCAGGCTCCCTCCAGAAACAAGCTTTTATTTTTAGCAAAATGAAACAGGTTAAAATGCAGTTCAATCAATGTGTCAAATTTTTCATGGTAGAAATCCAACTGGTGAACATAGGGCTGCCCGCTTCTTGTGTAGCCCAGAGAATAAACGATATCTCTCAAGTCTAATAGATTCTTCTTAAAACAGAGAACATCCAAATCGGCCATGGGCCGGAGTCCGATATCCCCATAGACATCGGCAATGACAGACGGACCTTTAAGAACAATTATGCGGATATTCTTTTTTTTGCACTCAACAAGCAGCTGTGAGAGCAGGTTTAAAATTTCGGTGTTCCGGATAATTGTACTGAAATATGCCTCTTCCCATTTTTCTTTCAATCCATCGGACAGTTCTTCTTCTACGAGCATCTGACTTTTGACAAGATCGTGGAGGAGAGGTTCCAAGTTATGAAAGTGCGCCATTTTTTCCAGAACATCTATGTTGGTTTCTTGGAAAGTCAGGCTGGAGTTTGTCTTTGATCCAAGGTTGTATTTATGAAGGATCCATGAGCGGCTGGCATTTAAAAGCCATTGGAGACACACATCTCTTTCTGGTTTTGCTGATTCAGGCATAGGTGTTTATACAATTCTAAAGAAATAGGCCGAAGGAAAGCAAATTTTTTCAATTGAGTTGTCTGTCAATTTTTTTTGATATAATTTGTTTACTAGCCTGGTGTCAATAAATAGTATATATCTTATGGCAGGTGGGGAAAGAACGTTATGACTTCTTCAGATAAAAAATATTATGTTCGCTCTGAGAAGGTGATAGAAAAAAAAGTGGGGAAAGATATAGCCATCTATGTCGAAGACAACAGGTCCATCCATGTCCTCAATCCGACGGCACGTTTTATCTGGGAATGTCTCAAGGAGCCTGTGACCTTTGATGAAATACTGTATATGATGAATGAAGTGTTTGATGTTGAAACTGATACCTTGAAGAACGACCTTGAAGAAACGCTGGTTCTTTTTGAAGGAAAAAACCTTTTCGAAACACGGGGAGGCCGATGAAAACCCTGTATCTTGAGTTCCCCAGGCTTGCTGTCTCTCTGACCGTCCCTGACGTGCTTGTTGAGGATTTGCTTGAAGAGTTCTTTCATGTTCTTTGCTTCAGAACTCCTCCTGTTATTCACCATGAATACACCGTTCATCTTGAAGGGAAAAGTTTATCTCTTTTTAAGGATAAGAAGTTACTCAAAATATTCTCAAATGTTTTCGAGCTTGTATTTGCTTTTGAAGAAGAGATAGAAAATACTCTGGTCAAAAATATGGGAGCTTGGGTGGCCTTCCACGCAGGATGTGTGGCGAAGGGAGATTTTGCCTATATGGTGGCCGGAAACCCGGATACGGGAAAAACGACGACGACCTTTCATATGCTTGAGATGGGTCTTGATTTCCTCTGTGAAGAGGTCACTCCGGTGAATCCCACAACAGGCCTTGTCTATCCTTTTCCGCAGGTTTTGACTTTGAGTAGGCGGTATGCAGAGGAGTCAGCGTCTCTCTTTCCAGTAAGAGAAGGAATCCTGAGTTATTATGGTCCGGAACTTTCGAGATATGTACCGGGAAGTGTCAGGAAAAATGCGGTCCAACTCAAAACGATAATCTTTCCTTCTTTTGATCCGACCTTTGAGCCCAAGGTCGAAGAGGTTTCTCCTGGTGATATCTTAACAGATCTTCTCCACTATTGTTTTCCGCCGAATGTCAAAGAGGAAAAACTTTATGATAATGTGATCCGGATTTCTGAAAAGTGCCATCTTTTACGGATCCTGACAAATGGCATAGAATCCACTCGAAATCTTCTTGTTCAGATTACTTCAACTGATTAAACAATATTGACCGTCATATTATTGAGAATAAAATAGTATGTTCCACCTGTCTCATGGAATTCGAGTGAATTGTCGATAGAGAATATTAGCGTCCTATAAACATTGTCATTTGAATCGTTGATGGAGAATGGATTGATGTCATAAGTCTGGACCACAGGATCCCCAAGGTTTCCCCAGTCCGGGTTTTTTATGGTCCCTTCCGTCCACAGTCCCTGCGTTGTTGTGGCCACGCAGGCTGCATCGTCGCTTATTGTTGTGGCTGTGGTGAAATAGTTCGTAGAGTTGTAAGTTAAAGCGCCTTTTAAAGTGAAGGAGTTTAAAAAAGTGACTCTTAATTTTGAATAGGTTCCGCTGGATATATCCAGTTCGTTGATGCCGGGAAAAGTTCCTGCCCCGACCATGTCGAGCTGAGCCGACCCTGAAAAGATAGTAACCCAGGCGCTCCCGTTCCACAGCTCCACCTTGGTGACGGTGACTTTGAGGATATCTGGTTTTTCGGTTCCCAATAAGGCAGTGACCCCAGCCTCTTGTTCAGCTGTTGCAGGATAAATGTTTCCGTATACCTGAGTCAAAAAGATTACACTTAAACCCAGGCAGAGGACAATTGATAATGTTTTATAGAATCTTTTATTCATGACAGTTCTCTCTTTGTTAAATTTTTGTCTTGCCATCAAGTACTCCCCTTAAGAGAAAATTTCCCTGTGACTGTTGCCTGAGCAAAGGCTGGCTGCTTGCCAGAGAAACTTTTAACAGCAGGTTTCTGGTAGGCCAGAGTGGTCGCTGTGATCGTGAAAGCCGCGACAGTCAATGATTTTTTTGCGGCTTTTTTGAGAAACTCCCGCCGTTCCAGAGATTCAATCTTTTCCTTTTGTTCTTTTTTCTGTTTTTTCCCCATAAGACCTCCTATAAAAAAATCAATTCATGCTGACAGATCAGTATGTGTTATTAGAGCCATTTTTTACTTAAACCCTTAAAATTCAAAAGTAGTAATAACCTTTTACCAATAAAACAGAAAGACTGTCAAGGGAAAAATATAAGAGATGTTATTTAATAGATATCTGGAGTGGCGGGCTTTATCGTTTTTTATCCATACAAAGGATTGACAAATCCATCTATATATCGTATCTTTTTTTTAAGTCGTCACAAGATATTGTAGTTTTGGTAGCTGTCAAACGAGGAAAATCGGTTCAGACTTAAAAATGCAAAAATAAATATAAGGGAGGACCGAAGAGAATCTGAAATTACTTTCAAATCCTCGGTGCTACCTTGGACGGTCCTCCCTTTAATTCATTCCGTCAGGTGCATTATTTTGTCACAACATTTTTTTTTAGTCAACAAATTAACCTGGATTATTTACGTGTCGAGGTGGTCATCACGAACGATCGCAAAGACATGAGATCGCTTCGCAGTGCTCGCGATGACAAGGTCAAATTGACATGTTATTCCGTCTCCCATATAATAAATGTCTAGAGGATGGGGGCGAAATGGTTTCGACGGAGGTAATGATTCAGAGGTTGCATGTCGAGGTCCCACCCACCTCGTTAAAAAGGTGGACCAAAGTAATTGCAGAACAACTGCCAATTGCTGCCTAAAATTTAGGCATGCCGTTTCTCTCGTGCTCTCCTGCGGTGCTTGAGAGGCGACGAAAAGCAGGATAGTGAGCCGGGTTTGTCCTGAGCCCGGGGAGCGAAATAATTTCGGGGCTGGTCTTACGGTAACTTTCTTCTTCAGTAGCTGTGAGACGAGAACAATGAAGAAGATAAGCATGTAGAGACCTCTTGTTGAAAATCTTCGGACGCGGGTTCGACTCCCGCCGCCTCCATATTTTGATTGTGAAGAGATAAAAATGATACACAAGAAAAGCACATTTTTTTTTATCTTTCCCCTCCTTTTATTCGGTGTCCTTTCTCCTGGTCTTGTGGGTACACTTTCTGCAGCCCACCAGGGAATCACCACGATTGTGATCGACCCGGGGCATGGGGGTATTGAAAATGGGGCCAAAGGCCAGTTCGGAGCCGCGGAAAAGGATATCACGCTGGCCATCAGCCTTAAATTGAAGACCATCATTGAAAGGAACTTTGCTTTCCGCGTAGTCCTGACTAGAGATAGGGATATTGACAGATCTCTTGAGGATAGAGCGGCCATCGCCAACAATAATAAAGCCTATCTTTTCATTTCGATCCACGCCAACAGTTCTTACAGGAAGAGCGCACGCGGTTCCGAGACCTATTTCTTAAGCCTCAACGCTACGGATGAGGAAGCCCGCCGATTGGCATATCTGGAAAACAATGAGACCGATTTGGAAGACCAGATTGCAAGTGAGGAAGAGGACGATATCAAGATGATACTCTGGAATATGGCCCAAACCGCCTATCTCAAACAGAGCAGCCAGCTGGCCGAGTCCATACAGATTCAGCTTAATGCCTTGCTTAAAACGAGAAATCGAGGCATAAAGCAGGCGCCCTTTAAAGTCTTAACGGGAGTAGCCTGTCCGGCCGTTTTGGTGGAAGTGGCCTTTATTTCCAATCCTGAAGAAGAAGAACAATTAGGAACCGAAGAGTTTCAGGACAACGTTGCCCTCGCTATCTATAACGGTTTAAATAACTTCATCAAACAGTATCCGGACATCAATAAGTAGCCATGGAAACAAAAAAATACGTCATTCTTGGAGCTCTTTTTGTCGCCCTCATCATTCTGATCGTGCTGTTATTTACGGGAGGGATTGAGAAAAAGACAAAACAGCCTCTACCTTCAATTCCCGAGTCTGAGACATCATCGGAAGTGACCCCTGAATCCAAAACAATCACTCTTTTTTTCCTGTCTGAGGAAGACGGTCTTCTTCATGGTGAGGAACGGGAAATTCTCTCCAATTCTTCTCTGATTTTTGAGATCAAGCAGACGATCGAAAAGCTGTTGGTTGGCTCGGATAACGGGTATATCTCTCCTTTTCCCCCCGAATCAAGATTGAGGGAAGTTTTTATGACTGAAGAGGGAATCGTCTACGTCGATTTTTCCAGAGAAATACAGGAAAAGCATCTGTCGGGAGCCACGGCTGAGATTTCGACCGTTTATTCTGTTGTCAATTCACTGGCCTTTAATTTTAAATCGATCAAAAAGGTTTTTATCCTTGTGGACGGGAACGAGAAAGAAACGCTTAAAGGGCATGTCGATATCAGCCGGCCACTGGTGCCGATGTACAATTTGATTTCAAACTAGAATCCCTTGAAAAAACTAACAAAGGTCGTCATCTTGGGTTTCCCTAATGTGGGGAAATCGACGCTGTTTAACCGCCTTTTAAGAAAGAAAAAATCTCTGGTTCATTCGCTGCCGGGGATGACCCGCGACATGGTTTCTGATGTCTGTCAAATCGAAGGAAAGTCTTTCACTCTGATTGATACCGGAGGTTTTTTCGATTCTTTGGAAGATGTTTTCTCGTCGGCAGTGAGGGAGAAAGCCTGGGAAGCGGCCCAAGAAGCGGATGTTGTGCTCTTTGTCCTGGATGGGAAAAGGGTGCTGCTTCCTGCCGAAGAGGAACTGTATGTTACTGTCAATAAATTGAATAAACCCATTATTGTGGTTGTGAATAAAGTCGACTCCCCAACTGAGGAAGAAAAAGTCGGAGAGTATTTTAAATTGGGGCAGAACAGGTTGTTCTGTGTGTCGGCCGAACACAAGAGAAACATTGAAGTATTGGAATCTGTCATTTCGGAGTTTCTGCCGTCTGCAAGTGAAGAGTCCAATGAAAAGGACACCATACCGCTAAGGATAGCGATAGTAGGACGGATCAATGTTGGAAAATCATCGCTTGTCAACAGGCTGAGTGGTCAAGATAAATTGATTGTCAGCGAGATTCCCGGTACCACCCGGGATAGCATCGACTCTCTCATCCAGAGGAATAAAAAGACGTTTACCCTTGTGGATACGGCTGGGATCCGCAAGCTGAGCAGGACTAGGGATAAACGGGAACAGGCGAGTGTGATCAAAGCCAAAAAGGATATCAGGAGTGCGGATGTCATCTGTCAGATTTTGGATGCCCAGGAATTCCCGACACGGCAGGACACGGCTATTGCCCATCTGGCCCGTGATTCGGGTAAGCCATTGATAATTGCACTGAATAAATGGGATCTTATCCCCAAAGATTCCAATTCTACAAAGGTGTTCAAAGAGATATTGTTCAGGAAGCTGGAGTTTGTATCCTATGCCCCGGTGTTGTTTATCTCTGCTCTATCGGGACAGAGAACGGTCAAAATTCTCGATCTGGCTGAGGAGGTCTATGCTAGTACGTCCAAACAGATAACCACATCGAAATTGAATGAATTTTTGAGATGGGTACATGTCTATCATCCGCCGATTTCGAAAAAGGGAGGAAAATTTAAAATCAAATACATGACGCAGAAAAAAGTTTGTCCTCCTGGCTTTCTCCTGTTTACACATTCAAAATCGTCCTTTTCTCCTGCCTTTGAGAAACACTTCATCAATCTTCTGCGGGACAGGTTTGAATTTCGCGGAACTCCGATATGGCTGTCTTTCCGTCGAAATTAACGTCCTGAAATATTCATAAAAACTGCCGCCGCCAGTCATTGCGAGCGTAGCGTGGCAATCTCATGTCTCAGCGGAAGAATTATGAGATCACCACACTCTCTGCGATCGTTCGTGATGACAATCTCGGCCCGTAAATAATCCAGGCTAATTGTCAAAATTTGGATTTTTTGAGGGTAATATCTCCATCATCGGTCCTAATGGAAATGAGGTATCCACCATCCTTGATTCTCCCGGAGAGGTTTCTTTTGGATGTAATCTTTTTGAAGATAATGGGCAGCTGGCTGTTAATGCGTCCGTCATCTGTATGGA
>CAZEWV010000105.1:0-8106 GCA_964516025.1 uncultured Eubacteriales bacterium | reverse complement strand
ATGTCCGTGCGTCCTGCAGAAATTTTTGGTCTGACAAACAAAGGAAAAATATATGTTGGAGCGGATGCCGATCTCACAATACTGAACCTTCATAAAGAGATTTTCATCGATGCCAACACTTTCAAATCAAAAAGTCGAAACTGTCCTTTCCATGGATGGAAGCTTAAAGGCAAACCGGAAAAAACAATTGTAGGGGGAAAAATTGTCGCATCCAGCTAGGGGAAAGACATCACCGTGATGATACAGGAGAAAAAAAAGTTCTTTGGATTTGAAAAGAAAATCGGCTATTCATTTAAAAACAGGGATCTTCTTTTTCAAGCCCTGTCACACAGTTCGTTTGCCTATGAAAATCCCCAGGACATTCACTCTGACAATGAAGTGATGGAATTTCTTGGAGATTCGGTTCTCGGGTTAATCATTGCAGACTTTCTCTGCCAATCCTACCCTGAACTGTCAGAAGGAGAACTTTCAAAACTTAAATCCCAGGCAGCAAGCACAACAGCCCTTTTCACTTTTGCAAAAAAAATCAAACTCGACAAGTACATCCTTTTAGGCAAAGGAGAAGAGAAAAGCGGGGGAAGAAATAAAAAGACCATTCTTGCCGGAGCCTTCGAAGCGCTGATTGCTGCCATTTACCTGGATTCGGGAATTATGGATGCTAAGAAGTTCCTCCTCTCCCAGGTTCAGTCACTTTTTAAAAAAATCAACATCGATAAATTTCTCATCAACAACTATAAATCCGCACTCCAGGAACATCTTCAGAAGGCCAACCTTCCTGCTCCCATGTATAAAACCGTCACTTCAAGGGGCCCCAACCACAAAAGAATCTTTACGGTCGAAGTGTTTTCTGAAAAAAAACCTATTGCCAAGGCAAAGGGAAGTTCTAAAAAAAATGCGGAGCAAAAGGCAGCTCAGAAAGCGCTTAAGAGCCTTTGGGGAAGAAAGATTAAAGCACTCAATTCTGACACTTTCCTGCTTAAGAAAAAGTTCTAACCTGGATTATTCACGATCTGTAGTTGTCGACTGCAAACCGTCCCAACCTAACCCGGGCTCGTGACGGTTAACCCCTGCTTATTAGGATAGAGATAAACTTCAGTGAAGGAATATTGCTGGTGACAATCTTTATGACGGCCACAATCGGGACAGCAAGGATCATTCCTGGAAGCCCCCATAACCATCCCCAGAAAAACAATGAAAAGAGAATGACCAGAGGGCTCAATCCCAAACCCCGCCCCATAACTTTTGGTTCAATAAAGTTGCCAAGAAGCATCTGTATAGATCCTAATATGATAAGGATCCAAAAGGCCGGCCAAAGAGTGTCAAACTGAAATAGAGCGATTATCAGAGGAAGAGCCGTGGCAATAATCGATCCGATATTCGGAATGTAATTGAGGACAAAAGTAAAAAATCCAAAGACAATAGCAAAATCAACACCAAAAAAAAGAAGTATGATCGTCGCCAGAAGACCCGTGATAAGACTAATGACTGTTTTTATCCCTAAATATCTCTGGATTTGTGTATCAATATTATTTTTAATTTGAATAAAAGTTTCTGCCTGTTCTCTTTTAAAAGAGCGAAAGATTTTCGTCTCTGTTTCTCCACGGCCCGCGAGAATGAAAACGAAAAATATTAGAATAAGAAAAAGATTGGACAGGAATGAAAAAATATCCCCGAATACTGAAAGAATCAGGTTTCCAAAATTCTTGATGTTCAGCTGTTCCATCAAGTTGAAAGATTCAATTTCCTGAGATGAAAAATTTAATTTTGCAAAGACGGAAGTCAAAATGTCATTTATTTTCTGGCCATATTTTGGGAATTCCGCCGCAAAGGTCTTCCCGCTGGAGTAAAGGAGAGAACCCAAAAGGTAGATAATGAAAAAAGTGACCAGAAGAATAAACAGAATGGCTACGGATCTAGGTACCTTAAAACGTGTCAAGAAATTTAAAACCGGATAAAGTGTAAAAGAGAGAAAGATCGCTAAAAAAAAGGGAAACAGAACAGGCTGAGCGAGCTTTAAAACAACTCCAATAATGAAAACGACAACAATGAGAAGACTGGCCGTTGTTACTCTGTTTGATTCCATCAAATCAATATAATTATTATAATTGATAAGTCGGTGAAAGTGAATTTTTATTTAACTATAAGAAAATAAGGTGTATAATAAATTGAATAAGCAAAGGGCAAAAAACTTGAAAATCCTGATTGCCGAGGACAACGTCATCCTCAACCGTAATCTGTCCAGAAATATTTCCAATTGGGGGTACGACGTCGTCACAGCTCAAAATGGTTCGGATGCCTGGAACTATATTTTAAAAGAAAACATACGTTTGGCCATTATCGACTGGATGATGCCGGGTATTGATGGGCTCGATCTCTGCAGAAGAATCCGCAAAGAACTCCCCAAGAATAAATCAGAGTATATCTATATCATTCTACTCACAGGAAAAAACCAGCAAAAAGATATTATTTTGGGTCTCTCTTCAGGAGCAGATGATTACATGATCAAACCTGCAAACCTTCTCGAACTCAAAGTGCGCCTCATGAATGGAATCCGCATTATCGATTTAGAAGATAAGCGTATTCAACTGGCCACCATCGACAGCTTGACTGATCTCTGGAACCGTAGAAAAATCTTTGAATTTTTTGAGGAAGAACTCGACCGGGGAGCCCGAGAAAACATCTATATCGGAACTATCATGATCGACATAGACAACTTTAAACACATTAATGACAAATTTGGGCACAGTGTAGGTGATAAGGTGCTTTCTGAAGTGGCCTTCCGGTTGAAACATTCACTCCGTCGGTATGACAAAATCGGACGCTATGGTGGAGATGAGATGCTCATTGTCCTGCCAAATTGTGATCAAAGCAATGTGAAAGTCATTACGGAACGTCTTCGTCAGATCATTTGCACTAAAAAAATAAAAACAACTTCCGGAGAATTGGATATCACCATCAGCCTTGGGGGAGCTTCCACTCAAAACCTCACTGGAATATCCCTCGAACAAATGCTCGAAAGCAGTGATAAAGCTCTCTACCAGGCCAAACGGAAGGGCCGTAATTGCGCAGTCGTGACAGAACCACTGAAAACTTAGGTTTTTAAATAAATGCGAATTCAAGAACTGGAGAACTGGTCAAATGACAAGTCATCGAAATTCTGATGTCGAAAAAAAAGACATGACTGTGAGTAACTCCTATCTCACTCAAAAAATCATTGATCTTGCGGATATTTTTTATGTCGCCATTAATACAGAGCAGAACGTGATCATGATCAATAAGAAAGGGTGTGAAATTTTAGGCCATAAAAAAAAAGACATTATCGGCAAGAATTGGTTCGACAATTTCCTTCCAAAAAGAATACGGTCAAAGATTAAAAAAATATTTAGTCAAATAATAATTGGAGATATCGAGCACCTCGAATTCTTTGAAAATCCTATTCTCTCAAAAAAAGGAAAGGAGCGCATCATCTCCTGGCATAACACTATCCTTTATGATGATTTCGGACAGGTCACAGGTTCATTGAGTTCAGGTACGGACATCACAGAGACAAAATTCGCTGAGAAAAAACTAAAAATTGAAAAAGCCTATCTCGATCAATTGTTTGAAAGTGCTCAGGAAGCGATCGTTTTAACCGAGAATGATGGACGCGTCAACCGGGCCAATAAGGATTTCTACCGACTTTTTGGCTATTCTCCAAATGAGGTAATCGGGAAAAATATCGATGAACTCGTTGCGCCGGAAGAAAACTTCAAAAGTGCAGCGACTGTCACACAGAATGCCGCCGCCGGAAAAAATATCGCCATAGAGACTAAAAGAAAAAGAAAAGATGGAACACTCATGGATGTCTCCATCCTGGCCTCCCCTATTGTCATCGAAGGAAAGCAGATCGCCGTTTATGGCATCTACCGGGATATCAGTGTTAGGAAGAATATTGAGAAAGATTTAAGGCTGAATAAAGAAAAATTTGAAGCCCTCTTTGAGAATATTCCCACAGGCGCTTACATGACAACCCCTGATGGAGAAATTCTCGAGGCCAATCCGGCATTGATAAAAATGCTTGGATTCAAATCTTTCGAGGAACTATCAAAGATCAACCTGGAAAAAAATGGGTATGGGAAGAGCTATCGAAGAAAGGATTTTTTGGAGGCCATAGAAAGAGATGGAGAAATTCGAGGCTTCGAAGTCAAATGGAAAAAAAAGAACAAAAAAGAAATCATTGTTAAAGAAAATGCCAAAGCCATTCTGAACAAACAGGGACAAATAGTCAGTTTCCAAGGTTCTGTCGAAGATATCACAGATCGTAAGCACGCCCAAGAAAAAGTAGAAAAAGAGGCCGCTAAATTGTCCGCTATGATATCCGGTATGGAAGAGGGAATTGTCTTTGCGGACAACAAAGACATCATCATAGAGATCAATAATTATTTTCTTAAACTCATTCATAAAAAAAGAGAAGACATTATCGGAAAATCACTCTGGGAACTGCATGATCAGAAAATATCAGAAAAACTCAGGAAACACATCGATACGTTCAAAAAAAAGTCTTCTTCCAAACCTGTGGCTATTCAACGACCGCTTGGTGATCTTGAAGCGATTTTTCGCCTGCAGCCTATTTACATGGGAAAACATTACGAGGGTGTGATCTTCAATCTCATCGAGGTAACGGAATTGGTGAAGGCCAAGCAGGATGCCCAAGAGGCCAACAGGGCAAAAAGCCAGTTCCTGGCCAACATGAGTCATGAGATTCGCACGCCGATGAACGGCATTATTGGAATGACTGAATTGACACTGGATACACAACTCTCTGCTGAGCAGCGGGAATATTTGATATCTGTGAAAGAATCTGCACTCACTTTGATGAAACTTATCAACGAAATTCTCGATTTTTCGAAAATTGAAGCCCGTAAAATTGAGCTTGAATCTCTGAAATTCAAGTTCCAGGAATCCTTAAGACAGATAGTCTTCTCTCATGTCGTTATGGCCAACCAGAAAGGACTTGAACTTCTTTTGGATATGCCTTCAAATATTCCAAATGAAGTGATTGGAGATCCCGGTCGGCTTAGGCAGATCATCACCAATCTCATTGGCAACGCCATCAAATTTACCAACAAAGGTGAGGTTCTCGTTAGAGTCAAGGAAGAGGAACGGTCAGAAAACGACGTTAAGCTTCATATTTCAGTAACAGACACGGGGATCGGAATTTCACCAGCACAACAGGTGCCCATTTTTGATGCATTTTCCCAAGCAGACGGCACTATGGCTCGAAAATATGGAGGCACTGGATTGGGACTGGCGATTTCATATCAATTGGTAGAACTTATGGATGGCGAAATCTGGGTAGACAGCCGGCCAGGGAAAGGAAGTACGTTCCATTTCACCATCCGAATGAAGCTTCAAAAAATCAAAAAGAAATCATCAATCTCATTTGAATTAGAAAATATTAAGAATCTTCCCGTTCTCTTCGTAGACGATAATGCCACCAACCGGCATATCCTAAAAAAAATGCTTTTAAATTGGAAAATGAAGCCGCAGACAGTCGACAGCGGAAAAGCGGCTTTGAGTATTCTGGAAAAAGCTTCAAAAACAGATTCCCCTTTTAAAGTGGCCATCATTGATGCACACATGCCCGATTTGGATGGATTTTCCCTCGTTAAAAAGATCAATAAACATCCACACATACAAGAGATAAAAACGATTATGCTTACGTCAGCCGGGATGCCGGGCGACGCAGCCCGCTGCCGGAAACTTGGCTTTTCAGCCTACCTTACAAAACCTATAAATCAATCCGATCTTCTGGATGCCATTAGGTTGAGTCTCTATCCAACAAAAAAATCAGAAGAGCAGACCCAATTGATCACAAAACATTCTCTTCATGAATCATCCCTTCATTTCAGAATTCTTCTAGCCGAGGACAATGAGATCAACCAAAAACTCGCCGTCAGACTGCTGGAAAAGAAAGGATACAGAGTGACCGTAGCCAATAACGGTCAGGAAGTCCTTTCGATTTGGAAAAAGAACCCGGTAGATCTTATCCTTATGGATATACAGATGCCTAAAATAGACGGACTTGAAGCCACAATGGCCATCAGAAAAAATGAAGAGAAAACGGGAAAACATGTTCCCATCATTGCCATGACCGCCCATGCCATGAAGGAAGATAAAAATAAATGCTTTGAAGCAGGAATGGACGAATACCTGACCAAACCACTCGATCCAAAAGAACTCTTCGATACGATTGAGAATAAAAAAAAAGAAGAACTTGAATCAAGAAAGAGCACCAACATTAGGAAGACTCAAATTGAACAATAATACCGGACTCATCCCTATAGATTTGGCTTCTGCTCTGGAAAGAACGGGCGGAGATATGGATTTTCTCGAAGAGCTTATCGACATGTTTAAAGAAGATTTCAAAGAAAAATATTTGGTATTAAAAAAAGCTGTCAATCAGAAAGATGCCGTCCAGGTCCAAGAGCTTGCCCACAACCTGAAAGGATCGTCAGCTAGCCTTGGTCTTACGATCCTTCAAGAAACGTTTCTCCAATTAGAAACGGCAGGACGCAATCATGATCTTTTCGATGCCGAAAAAAAAATCAAACTTCTCCAAATTCAATTCAACGAGCTGATAACTTACTTAGAAAATCGAGATAAAACTGAGTAAGATTAAAATCAAATATCAGAGTCCTACTGACTGATTCAAAAGGATTAAAACGAACCTTTCAAAAAACCGAATAAGATTTGACTTATCTCTTAAAAGAATCTGTGAGGATTTTTAAGTAATCCTGACCGATACGCTCCCTTCCTTCCTCTATTTTCATCACACCACAAATATGGTTCCCCACCCTGGACAAAAAGATCAAATCGTAATATCGATCTTTGATCGACACTATGGACTCCGTTTTTTCGATAGGTTGGGATTTTTTCGCTTCCAGATACCTATCCAGCATCATTTGGGCATCCTCTTCATTCCTGCCTTGGATGATAAAACAGTCGAATTCAAAATCGTTGACTTTATAATTAGAAAGATACCCATCATGGAGAAAGCTGTATCCCATGACATTCTTCAAAATGAATTTTTCACTATTGGCCACCAATCCTTCCTTTGGAAAATGATTGAGCAGCGTTGGAAAGGTCGTTTGTCCTTGAGTTTTTTCGGCAATCGTTTTGGCGAAAAGTTCCAGATATTCTCCAGACAGGTCACCTCCGTCAAAACAGAGGAGTTTGACATAGTATTTTCCGATCAGATAATTCAATATTCCTTCTTCAGAATATCCTTGAATCCCGATGGGGATAAAATTGTTGTCCGGATAACGTTCGGCACCGTAGATCCCAAAGGCATTGGTTTCATTGGACATCTCATAGATTTCTACCGCCATACTGACCGTGCTCCCCTTCTGGCCGTATTGAGTGACGGTCAGTTCTTTGAAATCATAAGCCAAATAAATTTCGGCTGCACCGTTGATGAATTCAAACAGACTCTCAGGAAAATAGCTGGAGGGCTCTTCGGTCATTGTCCAGTTATTCAATTGAGGCAGAAGAGATTGCAGTGAGGGAGAATTATTTCTTTCTGCTCCGATTCCCATAACTGATATCATAAAGAATAAAACGACCGGGCTGAGAAATATAATTCTAAAACGAATGATTTTAATCCTTTTCATTTTTTCTCTCTCCATATGACAAATGAGTCAATTTTAATATAATCCCTCCTCTCTAAATTGACAAGAGCTTTCTTACTTAGTCCTCCATTGACAACTCTTATGTAGTGGAGTAACTTTTAACTTGAATAATTCATAAAAAATGTCGATGTTTACTTTAATTTCTGTATTTTCGGTATGTTTCTTAACTTTTCGGAAAAGCATCTTGAAAACTTTATTTTTGTTAGATTTTTTATCTATAATCAACATTTTTTACCCTTCAGGCGAGTCGATAATACTCCATCTTCTTTGTTGCGACGCATTTGTTGCGAGGAGCAAAGCGACATGGCAATCTCATATCTCTGCAGAAGCATTATGAGGTCACTACACTCTCTGCGATCATTCGTGATAAACTTCATACCTCGACGCCTCGCATCTGTGGCATTCTCGACCCGTGAATAATCCAAGTTAAATAATG
>CAZEWV010000104.1:0-8139 GCA_964516025.1 uncultured Eubacteriales bacterium | reverse complement strand
CATCTGTAGACACAGTGGGCTTGTTTCCGGATTTCCATGCCTTGATTTTATCATACTGAACGAAGACTTAGGAGCCGTTTCCATCCACGGACTTACGTCCGCGGAATTTAAACAGGTAGTATTAAAGGGACACTATACTTATTTCACCTTAAAATCCGATTTGAATTAAAGGGACACTATACTTATTTCACCTTAAAATCCGATTTCCTTTGACGCTACTCGGAGATTGAGTCAAGAAGCTCTTAATATGCTAATTAAGTATGATGTCCCCCTAATAGGGATTATTGAATTAAAGGGACACTATACTTAATTCACTTTAGAACCCGATTTCAATTGACGCGACTCTGGAAATTGAGTCCTACAGCCCTAGATTTGCTAATTAAGTATGATGTCCCCCTAATAGGATTATTGACCAGGTATTTATCTGATGATATATTCATCCGAAATGCTTGGGGTAAAAGAAATTTTAAAATATGGAGGCTTAAACGAAGCACTATTTTAGAAAAATTGTGACTCTACTATTGTTAAGTTTTGTGTTTATTGCACCTTTGTCAGCCAAACTTCTCTTTGAAAAGTCCGAATTTGCGGCCAGGCGGGCGAAGCTGATGGAAAAAATCCCGGATGGCGTTGCCGTAATCATGGGAGCCCAGGATGTCGTCGGATTCAATGAATTTTTTCAAAATAATGATTTCATGTACTTGTGCGGAGTGGATATTCCAAATTCGATCCTCATTATTGACGGTGTCAGAAAGGAAAGCACCTTATTTTTTTCCATTTCAGACCGACAGGCCAAAGGGGAAAATATCAGCCTCGAGCTGGTCCATAATCCGGTGGAATACACCGGTGTGAAAAGCTATTCGTCCCGAGACCGCTTTTCTTCCCAACTTTCCAGATTGAGTGGTCGTGTGGATGTGATATACACTTCGTTTAAACCAGAAGAACTGATGCGTGAAGTTTCAAATGAAAAATTTGGGACATTAAGGGAAAACATGATGCTCAATGAATGGGATGGACGCCTCACGCGGGAACTGCAGTTCGTTCAACATCTCAAAACCCGGTTTCCTCAAGTCGAAATCAAGGACTGCTCACAAATGATATGGGATCTCCGGATTTTTAAGTCCCCGGCGGAAGTCAAGCTCATGCGCGAGGCCGGCCGTATCGGGGTCAAAGCACTTATAGAAATAATGAAGTCCACACGTGCCGGGATGTACGAGTACGAAGTTGAAGCTCTCTATGAATACATGTGTAAAAAAGAGGGAGTTAAGAATCAAGCCTATATCCCCATCATAAGCTCCGAAGAAAACCAACCCTATCTCCATTACCACAAATTCAACAGGCTTCTTGAAGACGGAGATTTTCTGGTCGTCGATGCAGGACCTGACATTGGGTATTATGATGTGGATATTTCCATTTCTTACCCGGCAAACGGAAAGTTCACTCCCCGACAAAGAGAAATTTATGAAGCTTGTTATGAGATCGAAAAAGCCTGTATTTCTTTCTACAAACCCGGAATAACCTGCAGTGAAGTCAACGAAATAGTCAAAGACCTCCTCAAACAAAAAGGATTCGATCTGAACATAGATGCATTTCAGATTATGACACGCGGTGGGGGCGGATGTTCTCATTACGTGGGTATGGCCGTCCATGATGTAGGAGGCTCGACGAGAGGGATGCCTTTAAAGGAAGGAATGGTTTTTGCCTGCGATATCCTCGCCGTTTTTCCCGAGGAGAACCTGGGCGTACGCGTCGAAGATACCGTACTCATTACAAAAGATGGATGTGATAATTTGACGCCCGGACTCCCCCGCTCTATCGAAGAGATCGAGGCTTTGATGAAAAACAAGGGCATTGTACAGATCCTAAAAGACAAAAAAATCTATCGATAAGGAGCAACGTGGGATGAAAAATTCATCCAGGTCTTTTGGAATTTTCATTCTCAGTTTTATTGTTGCGACTTTTAGTTTCAGTCAGAAACCAAAACGTCCCGTGCTGCCTTCTACACTTGGATTGAACCAGGGATTCATCGAATTTGAAACCCCGGACTTTTTGGTCAAAATCGTTAAATCTTCTCAGACGCTTGCTGCACTTATACCAAAAGAAGCGGACAGTTTTGATTTTACTCCGTTTGATATGTTTGAAAGTCGAGATTCCGACGGTTTCCATCATCTGGGTGATCTGACAATTCGTACTCGTTTAGAGAATGAGGGCACATGGGACAGTTCTTCCACAGCCGCTGAACGACATCCGGTCATAGCCCTCCCCATATCCGGAACAACCCTGGCTTCATCCGACTTGACTCCCACTCTACCGGAAGACTGCCCCTTGCATATCACTCGCAGATGGGAACTGGATAAAGGACAACTTGTCTTAAAATTTATTCTGGAAAATAAGACCCATCTCCCTGTTCAGATTGGAGCGATTGGGATTCCCCTGATCTTCAACAACATCCTATCACGGCGTTCTCTCGAGCAGGCTCACGAAGTATGTTCCTTTTTCGATCCTTACATCGGACAAGATGCCGGATACCTGCAGGTTACGCGCCTGAGCGGCCGTGGGCCAGTTCTCCTTGTTGTACCTGAGGAAAAGACACCCTTTGAGGCCTATCGGACACTCAGCGAGCCTATGAGATCCCGGCAGACCTTTGAGGGAGCCTTTGAATGGATGATTCACAGTTTGGCGTTTGTGGATGAGGAGTGGAAAAATGCCGAACCCTGGAATCCACCGACATCTACAACTCTTGCTCCCGGGAGTCGAAAGACTTATGGCGTTCGTTTTCTCAAAGTCCCGGAAATACGGTCTATCGAAAAGACTTTGTTAAACAACAACAGGCCTGTGGCAGTAGGAATCCCGGGTTATATCCTTCCTATGGATCAAAACGGAAAGCTATTTTTAAAACACCGGAGTTCAGTTGCATCCATAACCGTCGAACCTCGAGAAGCCATCAATATCATAAAACTGCCTAAAACGGCTGGAGGCTGGGAAGCCTTCAATTTGATAGGCCAGATATGGGGCCGTGCCCGGTTGACAGTGGCCTATGAGGACGGGCTTAAACAGGCCATCCATTATTATGTCATCAAGCCTGCAGCACAGGTTGTTCGAGATATGGGAAATTTCCTGATGACAAAGCAGTGGTATGTCAATCCAAACGATCCCTTCCACCGCAGCCCTTCAGTGATGAGCTATGACCGGAGCGCAGATAGTATTGTTGAGCAGGATAGTCGTGTCTGGATTGCGGGATTGGGTGACGAAGGCGGATCGGGATCCTGGGTAGCCGTAGCCATGAAACAGTTCGGCCTTCCTAAAAAGGAAGAGATTTTCCAATACGAACAGTTTGTCAATGAGGTCTTATGGGGCGGCATTCAGTATGACAAAGGTGATAAGAAATATGGAGTGCGAAAGAGCTTATTCTATTATGAACCGGATGATTTTCCGGAAGGATATTACAGCTCTGAGATCAATTGGGGGTCCTGGACAAGTTGGAACAAAGAGAGCGCTGAACTTGTCAACAGGTCCTACAACTATCCCCATGCCGCGGCAGCCTATTGGTCGCTCTACAGGCTGGCACGAAATAATACTGAATTGGTCACAAGTCAATCCTGGGAATGGTTCCTGGAACGAGCCTTTCAGACGAGTTTGGCCATGGTCAAGTTTGCAAGAGGTCACAGCCGACATGGACAGATGGAAGGCACCGTTTTTGTCAACATCTTGCTTGATCTCCAGAGGGAGGAATGGACGGAAAAGGCCGGCGAGATGGAAAAGACGATGAAAGAGCGAGCCGAGGTCTGGATAAAAAAAGCCTATCCTTTTGGCAGTGAAATGGCTTGGGATTCGACCGGTCAAGAAGAGGTTTACGCCTGGTGCAAATATTTTGGTGCGGATGCAAAGGCCGAAGTGTCGCTCAATTCCATCCTTGGCTATATGCCAACAGTTCCTCACTGGGGATATAACGGCAATGCCAGGCGGTATTGGGACTTTCTCTATGGGGGAAAGCTGAGAAGGATCGAACGACAGCTCCACCATTATGGATCCGGACTCAACGCCATTCCGGTTCTCCATAAATACCGCGAGAATCCAGACGATTTTTATTTGCTGAGGGTTGGTTATGGAGGAATGATGGGAGCGCTTACGAATATCGATCAGGAAGGATTTGCCTCTACCGCCTTTCATTCCTTTCCCTCGAAACTCGATTGGGATTCCTATTCCGGTGACTACGGCCCAAATTTTTTCGGACATTCAATGAATACAGCAACCTATGTGATTCATCACGATGAGTTCGGATGGCAGGCTTTTGGTGGAAACGTAGAGGTTGAAGGAGACATTGTGAAGGTGCTGCCTCTTGACTCTTTCAGAAAACGTGTTTTTATTGCACCGCTAGGTTTGTGGTTAACGCTTGATGCCGGAACTTTTGAGGCGATCAAAATCGATAGGGTCGATAGAATCGTCGAACTCGGTTTTTCTCCTATGACACCTTATACTCAGTCAGCCAGACTGCGAATCGATTTGCCCGCCAAAATTGCTGATGTTGGCGAGTTTAAGCTCGAAGGCGAATTGGAAAAAGAGCGGGGAGCTTTTGTCATCCCCCTAAATTCCGGAATGACTTGGGTCCATTTGATAGAACAGAAATAAAATTATAGAATTCGAGAAAGAATTAGGAATTAATTAAAGGGACATCATACTTAATTCGTTAGGAATTGTTGAATTAATTAAAGGGACATCATACTTAATTCATCTGGAATTTGATGAACGGAATAAGAGAAATATCATAAAAGGAGGAAAAGAGTGAGAAAATTATGCAGTTTTCTATCCTTATTAATTTTAGGAATACTGGTACTGTCAGCCTTCAATTTATCAGCCGCTCAACACCAGGACCAAAGGAAAGTAACAGCCGAAGATTATGCCCATGCCGAAAAATTTCTCAGCAAATTTATGAACCCTCTTGTCTTTGGTGCGAGTGTGCGACCCAATTGGATCGATGACAATTATTTTTGGTACCGCAACACAATTCCTGAGGGAAACGAGTTTGTTATGGTGGATGCAAAGAAAAAACAAAGAACGAGAGCCTTTGATCACAAAAAATTGGCTTCGGCTCTGTCTAAGGCGGTTGAAAAGGAGTACGAGCCGTTTAAACTGCCATTTCAGAGTATAAAGTTTTCAGAGAAGCGGGATTCTCTGACTTTTACAGTCGGTTCCACTCTATACTCATACGAGATAAAGAAGAATATCTGCACAAAAGGTGAAAGGACGATACGTGCCGACCGGAGTTTAATCGTCTCTCCGGACGGAAATTTAGGGGCATTTATCAGGGAACATAATCTCTGGATGAAGAATCTTACGACGGAAAAGGAAACCCGGCTTACAACCGATGGGATAGAAGATTTTGGATACGGGACAAATAACGCCGGTTGGACAAAAAGTACGCGCGCTGTACTGCTATGGTCGCCCGATTCAAAGAAGATCGCCACATTTCAGCATGACGGTCGCGGTGTGGGAGAGATGTACCTTGTGACCACCAATGTGGGACATCCAAAATTGGTGGCATGGAAGTATCCGCTTCCTGAGGATAAAGAAATATTCCGTATCCATAGGGTTGTAATTCATGTAGATGAGCCGCGTGTAGTGAGGCTTCAAATGCCCCCTGACCAGCACCGTTCCACCATTACCGATCACATTGCTTACCGGGGAGGATTGGCCGATGCAGAATGGAGCCTCGATTCGACTCAACTTGCGTTTGTCTCTGTCTCCCGTGACCATAAGCATGTCGTTCTGAGAATGACCGATCCTGAAACCGGAGTTGTCAGGGATGTTCTTGAGGAAAAAGTCGACACATTCTTTGAGTCTGGAATTGGCAGTATAAACTGGCATATTCTTCCGGAATCAAACGAAGTGATATGGTTTTCACAGCGGGATAATTGGGGGCACCTTTATCTCTACGACCTTGAGACAGGACAGCTTAAAAACCGCATAACGAATGGGAATTGGAATGTGCTGCGGCTGCTGCGGATGGATACAGACGATCGCGTTTTCTATTTTACCGGAGCAGGCCGAGAGCCTGGAGATCCTTACTTTCAATATTTTTACCGCGTCAATATGGATGGAACAGGCTTGAAGCTTCTCACTCCTAGCAATGCGAACCATTCCATCTCTCTTTCCCCATCAGGAAATAACTTTGTTGACAGCTATTCGACTCCTGTCGAGCCGGCGGTTGCTGAAGTTCGTAACGTGGACGGCCAGAAGTTTTTGACGGTTGAAAAAGCCGATATTTCCTGCTTGATCGAGGCCGGATGGGTACCTCCTGTCCCCTTTTCTGTAAAAGCGCGAGATGGTAAAACTGACCTTTACGGGCTTTTGTTTAAACCCACAAACCTGGATCCCAATAAAAAATATCCTATTGTTAACTACATTTATCCTGGTCCGCAGTCGGGAAGTGTTGGCAGCCGCAACTTTTCTGCTGCCAGAGGTGACAGGCAGGCTTTGGCTGAATTGGGATTTGTCGTAATATCTTTAGATGCCATGGGAACGCCCATGCGGTCCAAATCGTTCCATGAAACATACTACGGCAATATGGGCGACAATGGGCTTCCTGACCAGATCACAGGTATGAAACAGCTTGCAGAGAAGTATCCCTGGATTGACATCGACAGAGCGGGAATCACCGGCCATTCAGGTGGTGGATTTGCTTCCACGGATGCCATCCTTCGCTATCCTGATTTTTTCAAAGTAGCGGTGAGTGGGGCCGGAAATCACGATAACCGGAACTACGAAGACGACTGGGGAGAAAAGTGGCAGGGGCTGCTGGAGACAAACGACGACGGCACGACAAATTATGATAATCAGGCGAATCAGCTGCTGGCAAAAAACCTCAAAGGCAAGCTCCTGCTGGCCCACGGAACGATGGACTCCAATGTTCCCATGTACAACACGCTTCTTGTTGTTAATGAGCTCATCGCGGCCAATAAGGATTTCGACCTTATCCTATTCCCAAACAGGAGACATGGTTTTAGTCGTGAAAGTTATATGCAGAGGCGGAAGTGGGATTACTTCGTCAAGTTTTTGCTTGGCACAGAACCGCCTAAAGAATACAAATTCAAGTAGCCTATTAGAGGGACACTATACTTAATTATTGAAATTAATTAGAGGGACACTATACTTAATTATTGGACGGAAGAATTAAGTATGATATCCCTTTAATTATTTGATTACATTTCTGTTCAAAAAGAGGATTACTGGCTGCTAACGACAGCGATCCATAGGGTTTTTGGATGGACCGCCAGGCGGGAAATATTTTTTATCCCAAGTTCATTGAGGTCCCAGATATACTGCCAATCTTTATCTACTTCTGGCCTAAATCCATACAATTTTGATCCCACTCCCATAACCAGCATACCTGAGGAGGTCCAGGCATAAAAGCTGTTGCCTTCAAGCATGGGAACTATGGATTCCGTTTTTCCGGTTTTCAGGTTATACCTCATGATGCTGTTTAAACCGTCTTCTTTGCTCAAAGAAAAGCTTATGGCATCCCGAATAGGAATTTTATATAGGGAACGGCCTATATTGTCGGCAACACGAATGGAGGTCGAATCCTTGAGATTCGCGATTTGTAAAAAATTGGGTGATCCGAGTAAAAACATGGCCACGTTATCTGAATCAATCCAGGCATGATAGCCCACTTTCTCTCCATCCTCATAGATCAATTCCGGTTGGCCCCCGTCTATGGGAAAAGCGATTAAAGGCTGAGCACCCTCCCGGGGCCCTTCGCTTATAATTAATTGGATAACAGAAAACTGTTTTCCTCCAGGCATAACAGTCGGAGAGTATTCTGAATCAGGTGTGTCTGTCAGACGGGTGGTCCTCCCTGTTTCGATAGTGTAACGATAGATATCGGTGTTCGATCCCACTTCAGAAGAATAAAATATTGATGCGCCATCGGGATGGAAAAACGGTTGATTGTTATATCCTTCAGTTTTGTTGATTTTAACAGGATTGGCAAAAACCAATTTCTCTCCATCGGGCTTTATTTGGATTAGGAAGATGTCTGTTCCTTGTTGGCTCATGATAGGCATAGGAGACAATATCAAGAATAAGAAAACACTAATTATAAAGGTCATTTTTTTCAACATGGACGCCTCCACATAATGGATA
>CAZEWV010000103.1:3119-8150 GCA_964516025.1 uncultured Eubacteriales bacterium | reverse complement strand
CCGAAAAAGCTGTAAAGCCATACCGCATAATTTTTGTCATTTTTGTGGCTGTGGGGGCTATGCTGAAACTGGAGATCGTATGGATGTTAGCGGATATAATGAATGGACTTATGGCCCTTCCCAACCTCATAGGCCTCCTAGGATTGAGCGCTGTCATTGCCTCAGAGACGAACAAGTACTACTACAACCGAAAAAAATAGAGTGGTTAGGACAAAACTGTTTATATTCAATACGTTATTCCCTGTTTTGCTCAATTAGGATAACGCAACAGGAAGCGATAAATGCCGTATTTTCACAAGCAAAACGGCTGTATAATATATGTAAGACCTTTAATAGCAAAATAATTTAAGGAGCTAAAAAAAAATGAATGATTTTAAAGTAACATATCTATCGGTAGTGCTCATGATATTTTTTACTCACCTTGGTATTGCTCAGGAAAATGCTATTATCCCAGATTTAACAAAAATTGTAGGAGGAGAAGGTTGGAAAATTGCTAACCGTGAAGCCAAAGTAATAAAAGAAAATGGTCAATTAAGCATTTATTTTAAAGCCCAACCGGGAGATGGAGTTGCTTGGCTGGAAAATATTGAATTTTCCAATGGAATAATTGAAGCTGATATTAAAGGAACGGATGTTAGAGGCAGAAGTTTTGTCGGTATTGCATTTAGAGGTGTCGATGAGAAAACTTATGATGCAGTTTATTTTAGACCTTTTAATTTTACGAGTGATGATTCAGTTCGAAAAGGTCACGGCGTTCAGTATATATCGCATCCAGACTATCCTTGGCATAGATTACGAAAAGACCACCCAGAAAAATATGAGAATCCAGTTAATCCAACTCCTGATCCTCATTCTTTTTTCCATGCTAAAATCATAATTAAAAAGCCTAGGATAACTGTTTATGTTAATGATAGTGAAGAACCTTGCCTTGTTGTAGAAGAATTATCCAATAGAAATGGCGGTTGGATAGGATTGTGGATGGGTAATAATTCAGATGGGACATTTGCTAATTTAAAAATAATCCCGACAAAAAAATAAACTCATTGGCCTAACCCAGGTTTCATGGCGAAAAAAACAGCGGTTGGTTTTCTGGATTTTCAGGTGGTTTTGGGTTCAATTTTGCTGCTTTCTACCAACTTTTTCTCCTGCTGATTTTTCGCCTTAAACCAAAACCGTTAGCTTCACAGGAAAGGAGGTATGAGAATGTCGTTCAAATTCACGAAAGTAGTAGACATTACATTCATTGCAAAGTTCTTAAATACAGCTTTGTACAAAAACACTACAACCACACGATGAAAACCGCAATCGTTTATTCAGAACGCTTACAAAGCGGGTATCTACTAAATGGTCGTGAAGCTACATATATTAGTGAAATTACAGAGAATTTCAAAACATTAAGTAATCTGAATATTAGAAACTATCAAGATTTAATACAGCATGTTGACACAAAACAAAAATGTGAGATATTTCTTAAAAAGAAAGATATCCATTTTGAAACGTTTATCCAGATATTAAACTATATTTTTCGTTGGGTTTTACCGTTTAAGTGTCCTGTTAAAGAATTAGTGGATGTGGATGACAAAGTCAGTGTAGCGTATCTTAATATCTTAAAAAATATGTATAAGATTAGAACGAATTTGGATGTTTTAGAAAATTGGCATATTAAAGGAAGTTGGTCCCATTTAATTGAAGAAACAGGGATTACTGAAACATTTATTTTTGATTTGGTCCATCGTTCAGATATTTCAAGATTAGCCTATGTTCGTGGCAAGACAATCAAGCATCTATGTGGTGGAGGGTATAACACAATAGAAAAAATAGCGAATGCAAATTTGAAGCAGATGGAAATAGACATGACCGCCTATTATAGAACTATTGGTAAGCGTTTCTCAGATTTCAAGGCTGCCCACTAGATTGGATGACAGGGGAAGCTAAGATTTTGCCAAGAGTAATCGTAGAGTGAATGATATAACTCAGTTCTGTAAAGTAATTGGAAATTACGGAAATGGGGAGGCTTTTATGATGATTTTTCAATTTACAGCCCCCATATTTTATGATATCTTGGGTGGTCTAACGGGAATAAAATGCAGGTCAAATCACTACGAATCGCTGTCAGCTCAGCACGAAAATTCATAAACATAGGCTCCCTCTCACGTGTCTGGAATCTTGTCAAAAAATTCCACGCTGCAGATATCGCCTCTTTGATGGAACACCTCACATTCCGGGAAAGAATGGTTCTGTTTAATACTCTCTATGAAAACGATAAAGAAACGGCTGCAGATGTGATCAGGGAGATCGAACCTGAGGATGCTGCTCAGATTTTCAAGAAATGTCCAATCGATCAGATCACCGACATCTTTCATATGTCCGCCCCCGACGACGTCGCGGCTATCATGCCTTTTTTTCCCGATGATCTCAAAGACACTGTTTTAGAGGCCATGGAGGACAAGCCTTCGGAGGATCTTCTCGAACTCCTCGAGTACGAAGAAGAGACTGCCGGCCGGATCATGTCCCCCAATTTCTATGCCCTGAATCAAAACACTAAAGTCTCAGACACCATAACGGCCATGCAGCTTGGGGTGGATGTCGAATCCGCATTTTATCTTTATGTTATCGATGACCTTAATCATCTTGTCGGCGTTGTGTCCATCCGGCAGGTCTTGTTTTCGCAGCCGAATACTTCTCTAAAAAGCATCATGAACACCGATCTCATCATTGTCTCCACTGATACAGACCAGGAAATCGTAGCCAGAAACGTCGCAGATTATAATCTCGTCGCTATCCCCGTTGTCGATGACGACAATGTTCTCGTCGGAGTCGTCACGGTCGACGATATCATCGATGTCATCGACAAGGAAGCCACCGAGGACATGTACAAGATGGTTTCTCTAGACAGTACCGACCGCATTCAGGACAGTCCACTGTCGTCTATAAAGAAGCGGCTCCCTTTCCTTTTGTTCAGCCTCTTAACAGCTTCCATTGCTCCTGCGATCGTGAACAGTTTTACCGGAACCATCGAGCAAGTTGTCAAACTGGCCGTGTTTATCCCTTTAGTGATGGCGCTGGGAGGTATAGCCGGAAACCAGACAATCGCCATTATTGTCAGGGAAATCGCCATCGGTCAAACAGACTGGCTTTCAGCCCGAAAGGCTCTCCTGAAAGAAATTATCGTCGGTTTAGTGAATGGATTGATTATCGGTTCTATTACAGGAATTTTGTCGTTTCTGATCTATAACGACTATTATCTCGGGTTAATCATCGGCGTGGCCATCATCATCAATCTTTTTATTGCAGCATTTATGGGGACTCTTATCCCTCTTATTCTCAAACTCATCAAACTTGATCCTGCTTTAGGATCGGTCAATCTACTGACTATGTGCACGGACAGCATCGGCGTTCTGACTTACTTAGGGCTCGGAACTTTATTTCTCAACCATCTCTAATCAACTCCAATGCCTCTTGAACAATCCGAGGGATTCATTCTCCGAACATATAACATCGGAGAGCAGGACAAAATTGTCGTCCTTTTCTCGAGCGACAAAGGGCTTTTCAAGGGCGTGGCTAAGGGTGCACGAAAATTCGGCAACCGCTTCGGAAGCAGTCTTGAACCACTCTCACATGTGCGGTTGTTCTATTACGAAAAAGAAGGCAAGGAACTCGTCACTATCAACAACAGCGATCTTCTCGAATCCTTCTTCGATATACAAAAAGATTTGAAAACATCCTACACCCTATCCTACTTTACCGAACTCATCGACGCCTTCTTCCCGGCAAGGTCTAAAGATGACGTCCTCTTCCGACTTCTCCAGTCCACACTTAAATCCCTCCAAAAAGGGGCTGATTTAGATTTTACCTCTCTTTACTTTGAGGCCTGGTTTTTAAAAATCAGCGGTATTCTTCCTGATTTCAAACGCTGCAAAAAGTGCAGGATGGTATCCGACGAGAAACACTGGCTTTCACCTAAAAAAGACGGAATCCTGTGCAGCCGCTGCGTTTCAGGAAAAACAATAGAAGTTCCACCGGATTTCATTGATTTTCTGAGCTGGATCAAAAAAAATCCGCCGCCTAAAGACTCCTCCGTGCCGTTTTCTCCGGAACTTCTCAATTCCGTTCGCAAAATCCTCCGCCCTATTGTTGTTTTTCATATGGAAAGAGTGCCCAAAAGCCTACGGTTCATAGAATAGAAACGGCATCTGAAGGACAAAGGATTCAAATGAGATCGGTCACTCTTTATATATTGTCCAGTAGGTAGGAGCCCCTTCAAGGCCAGCATTGTTCACCGCGATCAGGGCATATGAGTATGTTTGATTTAATTCCACACTTCTGTGATGGTAAGTAAAAACTGAAGAATCCACGTCAGCCAACTTGTTCAAGTTCGATCCGGAAATTTCATAGAGGCGGTACAATGTGATATTTGAGTTGTTGGGATGAGCCTGCCAATTCAACACATTGATGGATTCCCGCTGAGACAACGAACGGTTCTCAACCCTTTGACCTTCAAACTGAAGCGGTGCATAGATGAGCAACCTGAAATTTGCCGTTATTGTCTTGCTGGAATTCATCTGAATAATGAGGGGATTGATTGTCTCCTGTCCAGTCGGGACGTCCCCTGACCATTGAGAAAACTCAAAATTGGTGTTGGGGATGGCCAAAATTGTGACATTTTCGTTTTCTTCATGCTCGTACATTCCTGGAGCAGGCGCGGTTGTTCCTCCTTCTCCAACCTGCAGATTGAGAACAATTCCCAGTTCCTCGCCTAAGAGGGCTTGCAAGGCGTTGATACGGCTTCCGGTTACAAGTTTGCCCTCCGCAGAAGGAATCCTATCTCCATTATTGAGGATAAGGTTTTTGATGTCCAGCCAACTGAGACTCGGATTGTAAGATTTAAGCAGGGCCGCCAGACCGGCCACATGAGGCGTCGCCATAGATGTTCCGCTTTCACTTTGATACCCGTTATTTAGCACGGTGCTTAAAATATCAACTCCCGGTGCGGCCACATCCACTGTCGTGATGCCATAATCCGACCAGGAG
>CAZEWV010000103.1:0-3019 GCA_964516025.1 uncultured Eubacteriales bacterium | reverse complement strand
TATTCCGTGGTAGTCATCGACATATCCATTGCCATCATCATCGATCCCATTGCCGGGGATTTCACCGGGATTTATCCACATATTGGCCCTGAGGTCCTCGTGGTTATAATCGACCCCGGAATCAATCACAGCCACCACAACACTCGTACTGCCTGTCGATAAATCCCAGGCCTCAGGGGCGTCAATATCTGCATCTATTGTTCCATTGTTCAAACCTGTATTGTGGAGGCCCCACAGGTCTGAAAATCTTGAGTCATTGGGGAGAGTTGTTTTAGCATACCTGTAATAGTCGGGTTCGGCATATTCAACAAACGGACTCGCATTGAGTTCAACAAGAGTCTTTTCCTTATCCCAAAACGTACGATAGACAGAGACATCGATGAGAGTGAACTTTCTGATTTCTTGAATCGCGAAGAAGGATTCAATAGAGGCTTTGATTGACTCCTGTGTGCGGATATCGCTCAATTTTTTAAATTTAACAAGAATTCTATCCGGAGCTGAGCGGGATCGTACTTCGGCAGACAAGGACCGGCGGATGGGACGGCCTTTATTCTGAGTCGTTGCTAAAAGTGTCATTCCAACTAGAAGGAATCCGGCACAGACCATGACAAAAAAAGAAGAAGATTTTTGAAACATCGGTGTTTAATCCTATTAAATCGCTATGTTTTATTAAATTGTAAAAGTAAGTGGATGTAAAGTCAACGATCATTCTCATCAAGCCGTTTGAAAAAAAAGACGGCTGCTGTATACTGCAGAATACTTAAGAAAAATCCCATGGATCTACTCAAGCAGCTGTCAAAAGAAAGCGCTCTGGGCATTAAACAGATTGCAAATACGATTTTACTCCTGGATGAGGGAGCAACCGTTCCTTTTATCTCCCGGTACAGAAAGGAAAACACCGGCAATCTGGATGAGACTCAAATCCGGAACATCTTCCACCGCATGACCTATTTCAGGGAACTGGAAGACCGCCGAGAGACAATTCTTGAAACCATTAAGGCTCAGGGAAAACTCACGACTGAACTGGAAACAAAAATCAACACGACCACAAACAAAACAGAACTGGAGGATCTGTATCTTCCTTACAAGCCTAAACGGGCCACCCGTGCCAGCAAAGCCCGCGATGCCGGGCTGGAGCCACTCGCTTTGTGGCTGCTCAACATTTCAGAGGCAGAGGCCGACATCGAATCTTTTGCCGCCGCCTATATAAATAAGGAAAAAGGATTCGAGACTTCCGAAAAAGCACTCTCGGGAGCCGGTGATATTATTGCTGAAGACCTGGCGAATGATTCTGACATCCGGAAATGGCTGCGCGAGTTGGCCATAGACAAAGGATCTTTTGCTTCTAAGGTTCGAAAGAAATTTGAAGATTCCAAAACAAAATTCCAGATGTATTACGACTACCACGAACAGGTAAAAACCATTCCTTTCCACAGAATGCTCGGACTTTTTCGTGGAGAAAGGGAAAAAGTTCTTCGTCTGAGTTTAGACATCCCAGAAGAAACAGCCCTCGAACACCTCAAGTCCCATCTGGTTAAATACCCCCAGAGTGCAGCTGCAGAACTCCTGAAGCAAGCCGCCGCCGATAGCTACATGCGGCTTCTCCTGCCTGCCACTGAAACAGAAGTGCGAAAAGACATAAAGATTCGAGCCGATGAAGAGGCCATCAGGGTTTTTAGAGGAAATTTGAGAGAACTCTTCCTCGCTCCGCCGGCCGGGCAAAAATCTGTCCTGGGAATTGATCCCGGATTCAGGACAGGATGCAAAACCGTTGCCCTGGATAAGACAGGGAAATTCCTCGAATACGAAGCCATCTTTCCTCATGAACCTATGAAAGAAAAAGACAAGGCCATAAGGATTGTCTCGGAGATGATCCATCGGCATCACATCGCTCTTATCGCAATAGGCAACGGCACGGCCAGCCGGGAAACCGAGATTTTTATCCGAGAGATTTTGGATGAATTTCCCTCTGAATCACGTCCCACCAGCCTGATTGTCAGTGAATCCGGCGCAAGCATCTACAGCGCTTCCGAGACCGCCATCAAAGAATTCCCAGAGCTGGATGTGACCGTCCGCGGGGCCATCTCCATTGGGCGCCGTCTTCAAGATCCCTTGTCCGAACTTGTTAAAATCGATCCAAAATCCATCGGTGTGGGACAGTACCAGCATGACGTTGATCAGAAGAAATTGAAAATTTCTCTGGATGAGGGAGTCGAAAGCTGTGTCAACTCAGTAGGGTTTGATCTAAATTTAGCTTCAGAAGAACTTCTCAAATATGTCTCGGGACTCAACCGGACTCTAGCCCGGAATATCGTCAAACACAGGAACAGCCACGGTTCTTTTGTTTCCCGAAAAGATCTAAAAGAAGTCGAAGGAATAGGCAGCAAGACTTTTGAGCAGTCGGCCGGTTTTCTCCGCATTCCAAATGGGAAAAATCCACTCGATAATTCTGCCGTGCATCCTGAGCGTTATGCGCTAGTGGAAAACATGGCAAAAACATTAAATACAACTTTGGAAAAACTTATCGGGAACGTGTCCCTGCTCCAAACCGTCGATAAGCACCGCTTCATCTCAAATGATGTGGGGCTGCCGACTATAGAGGATATTTTGTCCGAACTGGAGAAACCGGGACGCGATCCGAGACGTTCATTCCAATACGCCACCTTTTCCGTAGACATCAAGGATATTGCAGATCTTGAACCCGGAATGATTCTGGAAGGGGTTGTTACCAACGTCACAAATTTTGGTGCATTTGTCGATATCGGCGTCCACCAGGATGGACTGGTCCACATCTCCGAGATGGCCGATCGATTTGTCCGCGATCCCAATGAGGAAGCCAAGGTCGGCCAGATCGTAAAAGTCAAGGTCTTGTCAGTCGATCAAGACCTCAAACGCATCTCCCTCTCCATGCGAACCAACACATAATAATAGGGATTGAAAATGGTGGAGCTGATGGGGATCGAACCCACGACCTCTTGACTGCCAGTCAAGCACTCTCCCAGCTGAGCTACAGCCCCAC
>CAZEWV010000102.1:0-8502 GCA_964516025.1 uncultured Eubacteriales bacterium | reverse complement strand
AGGACTGGACGAAATTCAAACAGAGCTTTCGGTCCAGTATGTGGACCACAATCTCTTGCAGACTGATAACAAAAATGCCGACGATCACCGCTTCCTTCAGACGGCTTCTGGACGTTTCGGAATCCATTTCAGCCGGCCGGGTAATGGTGTATCCCATCAAGTTCATATGGAGCAGTTTGGGATTCCGGGAAAAACTCTTTTGGGTTCGGACAGCCACACGCCTGGAGCAGCGGGTGTGTCCATGTTGGCTATAGGAGCCGGTGGGTTGGATGTGGCCATGGCCATGGCCGGCCAACCCTACTGTCTTCCCTGTCCAAAAATACTGGGAGTGAGACTTACTGGAAAGCTTCCACCTTGGGTAAGTGCTAAGGATGTGATTTTGGAAATGCTCCGTCGGTTTGATGTCAAGGGTGGAGTGGGAAAGATTATTGAGTATTATGGGCCCGGAGTCAAAAACCTGAGGGCATCGGGCAGGATGGTTATCGGTAATATGGGTGCCGAATTGGGGGCGACCTCATCCGTATTTCCCTCAGATGAGATCACAAAAAATTACCTTGAAGCTCATGGGCGTGGAGAGACATGGATCGAACTTTTAGCCGATGAGGATGCGGAGTATGATGAGAATGAGGAATTAGACCTATCTACCGTGGAGCCTTTAATTGCACTTCCTTCTTCACCTGGAAAAGTAGTTCCTGTAAAAGATGTCGCGGGAAAAAAAGTCGATCAGGTTATAATCGGAAGCAGTGCCAACTCTGGATTCCGTGATTTAATGGTGGTGGCCAAGATGCTGGAGGGGCGCATGGTTCATCTTGATACGGCCATGCATGTCAATCCCGGCAGCCGGCATATTCTTGAGAATGTGATGAACCACGGCGGAATTGTGGCACTCGTCCATGCCGGTGCAAGGATCAGTGAACCGGGCTGTCTGGGATGCATTGGCATGGGGCAGGCACCTGGAACCGGACAGATCAGTCTGCGGACGGTTCCCAGGAACTTTCCCGGGCGTTCCGGGACAAAGGGAGATCAGGTTTATCTTTGTTCTCCTGAGACGGCCGCTGCCGCCGCACTCAAAGGCAAAATCTTTGATCCTCGTGATCTTGATAAAGAGATGGAATATCCTGTTATTCAGGAGCCAAAACACTACCTCGTAGATCAGGCCTGTTTGATCGGCCCTTTGGGGAAGGACGAGAAAAAAAAGATAAAGATTATACGTGGTCCAAACATCAAGCCGTTTCCCGATCTGGATGCCTTGGAAGAGAGACTTTCCGCTAAAGTCGTATTAAAGGTTGGCGATAATATCACAACGGATACAATTATGCCCGCTGGGAATACAATACTTCCCCTAAGATCCAATATCACGGCCATCAGTGAGTATGTGTTTTTCCCGGTCGATCCTGAATTTCACAAAAAATGCAAAGATGCAGGCAATGCCGTTGTGGTTGGAGGTGAGAATTACGGTCAGGGCTCTAGCCGTGAGCATGCGGCCCTAGCGCCGCGATTTTTGGGTGTCCGGGCTAAGATCGTGAAAAGTTTTGCCCGGATCCATAAGGCGAATCTCTGTAATTTCGGTATTCTGCCGCTCACATTTAGGAATCCGGGTGATTATGAAGCCGTCCAGGCCGGTACCAAAGTGATGTTTCCCGATGTGCGTGAACGTTTAACGCGGGGCGATGTTGAAATTCCGGTTGATATAGGGGGTAAGAGAATGATCACTTTGCTGGAGGTGTCTGAGCGACAGAGGTTTTATCTCCTGGAGGGAGGGGCCTTGAATTTCATTAGGGAGTCTTTGAAGAGATGAAAAGTATCGTTTTTAATTTTCAGGGATTTCAAGACAAAGTCAAAAAAAGATTGTTCTTATGGCAGAAAGAAAATGTTGTCGATAGACTTCGGGCAAAAGATCCATCTCTTTGGTTTTCATCTCTGCAAGATGAAATAATCGACCGCCTTGGTTGGCTGAACCTACCCGAAAATATGCCTGAAAAATTGGATGATTTTCATTTTTTCCGTGATGACGTAAAAGCTGAATCCTACTCCCATGTTGTGTTGTGCGGTATGGGGGGTTCAAGTTTATCTCCGGAAGTTTATCGGGAGGTTTTCGGAAGTGCTTCGGGTCATCCGGAACTTATAGTTTTAGACAGCACACATCCGGCTGCAGTTTATGCTGTTGAAAAAAGAATTAATATCGATAAATCTTTCTTTATCATTTCCAGTAAGTCAGGCACAACAATTGAGACAATGTTTTTGTTCTATTATTTTTGGGATAAAATAAGCTCTCAAACCAAGCTCCCCGGCCATCATTTTGTTGCCATAACCGATCCGGACACGCCGCTCGAAAAACTGGCCCTAGAGAGAGGATTTCGAAAAGTATTTTATGCTCCCAAGGACGTTGGAGGCCGGTATTCCGCTCTATCTGATTTTGGACTCCTTCCTGCTTCCGTTATGGGAATGGATGTGCAGAGGTTTCTTGAACAGGCAAAATTCGCTCGGGAGAGCTGCACGGAAGAAGATGAGTTTGAGGAAAAGGCGTCCTGTTTGTTTTTAGGGGCTTTCTTAGGGGAATTGTATCCTGAACGTGACAAATTGACCATTTTGGCATCCGTGTCCTTGAAACGGTTTTCTGACTGGCTTGAACAGCTGGTGGCTGAAAGTACAGGGAAGAACAATCGAGGGATTGTACCTGTTGTCAATGAACCGCGAATTCCTCCTGAAAACTACGGGAAGGACCGGTATTTTGTTGCGTTTTTTTTAGAAACCGAAAAAAACAGAGATCTTGAAACCTTTATGAAGCGTATTGAGCAGCTCGGTCACCCCTCTATCAGAATTTATCTCAAAGATAAATATGAGCTGGCCCAGGAAATATTTCGATGGGAAGTGGCCATCGCTCTGGCTGCGTCGGTGATTGGAATCAATCCCTTTAATCAGCCTGATGTTCAATTGACCAAGGATTTGACTGGAAAAGCTTTAGAAAAGGATGAAGCCATTCTAAAGAGAGAAGGGGAGTTGGAAACTTTCCGGATAGATGATGTGGCTTTGCCTGAAAAGTTTTCTAACTGGCTGTCTTCCGGCCAACCTGGGGATTATGTGTGTATCCAAGCCTTTCTTCCTCCTTTTCCTGAAATTGGCGAGGCTGTACAAAGACTTAGGATGAGGCTCTTAAATAGGACTCAGTTGGCGAGTACGTTTGGATTTGGTCCCCGGTATCTGCATTCAACGGGACAGCTTCATAAAGGAGGGCCAAACACGGGATTGTTTCTTCAGCTGATCGATGAACCGAAATTTGACCTGCCGGTTCCCGAAACAGATTATTCTTTTGGCTCTCTGGTCCAGGCTCAGGCTTTAGGTGACTTTTTATCTCTTAAAGAAAGAAATAGACGTGTATTGAGAATCAACCTCGGAACGAATGTTCTCGACACCCTCCACCAACTAAAAGGGGTCACGTCTCGACATTCGACATTTGAAATCAAATGTCGAATGTCGAGACGTGACCCCTAAAAAGATGGATATAAAAGTTTTTCCTGATCTGGAAAAGACATGTTCTGCTCTGGCCGAGAGGATTGTGGAATTGTCACGAGAATCCATCCGACAAAAGAAGACTTTTTCTCTAGTGCTTTCCGGTGGCAGAACACCGCGGCTGCTTTATCACCTTCTAGGAACACAATATGCCAAAAAAATCCAGTGGAATTTTGTTCATCTATTCTGGGGTGATGAGCGATGGGTGCCACGTAATCATAAAGAATCAAATTATGCTATGGCTTTTGAGACATTGATTTCAAAAGTGGCAATTCCACAAAAAAATATTCATCCCATGCCCGTTGATGCCCGGTCTCCGGATAAAGGGGCAGATATTTACGAAAAAAGCTTGAAGGATTATTTCAGTGACTCAGAATCTGATACGCGCGGATTCGCTTTTGATGCTGTCCTATTAGGCCTTGGGGAAGATGGACATACCGCATCCCTATTTCCCCATAGTCCTGCGCTGCTTGAGACCGAAAAATGGGTTGTCCCCGTCCAAGCCCCAGTCTCCTATCCAACTAGAGATAGATTAACGTTGACTATTCCTGCGATTAACAACTCAAAAAATGTATTTTTTTTGGTTTCAGGTGAAAAAAAATATAAAATTGTTCAGTCGATCTTTCAAAGAGAGAAAACACTCAGGAAAAAATTTCCCGCGGAGAGGGTTCAACCCAAAGGTCAATTAATCTGGTTTATCAACCAGAGAGAGGGGTCGCGTCTCGACATTCGACATTTGATATCAAATGTCGAATGTCGAGACGCGACCCCTCTCTCTGGTTGATAAACCAGATTAATTGACCTTTGGGTTGAACCCTCTCCGCGGGAAATTTTTTCCTGAGTGTTTTCTCTCTTTGAAAGATCGACTGAACAATTTTATATTTTTTTTCACCTGAAACCAAAAAAAATACATTTTTTGAGTTGTTAATCGCAGGAATAGTCAACGTTAATCTATCTCTAGTTGGATAGGAGACTGGGGCTTGGACGGGGACAACCCATTTTTCGGTCTCAAGCAGCGCAGGACTATGGGGAAATAGGGATGCGGTATGTCCATCTTCCCCAAGGCCTAATAGGACAGCATCAAAAGCGAATCCGCGCGTATCAGATTCTGAGTCACTGAAATAATCCTTCAAGCTTTTTTCGTAAATATCTGCCCCTTTATCCGGAGACCGGGCATCAACGGGCATGGGATGAATATTTTTTTGTGGAATTGCCACTTTTGAAATCAATGTCTCAAAAGCCATAGCATAATTTGATTCTTTATGATTACGTGGCACCCATCGCTCATCACCCCAGAATAGATGAACAAAATTCCACTGGATTTTTTTGGCATATTGTGTTCCTAGAAGGTGATAAAGCAGCCGCGGTGTTCTGCCACCGGAAAGCACTAGAGAAAAAGTCTTCTTTTGTCGGATGGATTCTCGTGACAATTCCACAATCCTCTCGGCCAGAGCAGAACATGTCTTTTCCAGATCAGGAAAAACTTTTATATCCATCTTTTTAGGGGTCACGTCTCGACATTCGACATTTGATTTCAAATGTCGAATGTCGAGACGTGACCCCTTTTAGTTGGTGGAGGGTGTCGAGAACATTCGTTCCGAGGTTGATTCTCAATACACGTCTATTTCTTTCTTTAAGAGATAAAAAGTCACCTAAAGCCTGAGCCTGGACCAGAGAGCCAAAAGAATAATCTGTTTCGGGAACCGGCAGGTCAAATTTCGGTTCATCGATCAGCTGAAGAAACAATCCCGTGTTTGGCCCTCCTTTATGAAGCTGTCCCGTTGAATGCAGATACCGGGGACCAAATCCAAACGTACTCGCCAACTGAGTCCTATTTAAGAGCCTCATCCTAAGTCTTTGTACAGCCTCGCCAATTTCAGGAAAAGGAGGAAGAAAGGCTTGGATACACACATAATCCCCAGGTTGGCCGGAAGACAGCCAGTTAGAAAACTTTTCAGGCAAAGCCACATCATCTATCCGGAAAGTTTCCAACTCCCCTTCTCTCTTTAGAATGGCTTCATCCTTTTCTAAAGCTTTTCCAGTCAAATCCTTGGTCAATTGAACATCAGGCTGATTAAAGGGATTGATTCCAATCACCGACGCAGCCAGAGCGATGGCCACTTCCCATCGAAATATTTCCTGGGCCAGCTCATATTTATCTTTGAGATAAATTCTGATAGAGGGGTGACCGAGCTGCTCAATACGCTTCATAAAGGTTTCAAGATCTCTGTTTTTTTCGGTTTCTAAAAAAAACGCAACAAAATACCGGTCCTTCCCGTAGTTTTCAGGAGGAATTCGCGGTTCATTGACAACAGGTACAATCCCTCGATTGTTCTTCCCTGTACTTTCAGCCACCAGCTGTTCAAGCCAGTCAGAAAACCGTTTCAAGGACACGGATGCCAAAATGGTCAATTTGTCACGTTCAGGATACAATTCCCCTAAGAAAGCCCCTAAAAACAAACAGGACGCCTTTTCCTCAAACTCATCTTCTTCCGTGCAGCTCTCCCGAGCGAATTTTGCCTGTTCAAGAAACCTCTGCACATCCATTCCCATAACGGAAGCAGGAAGGAGTCCAAAATCAGATAGAGCGGAATACCGGCCTCCAACGTCCTTGGGAGCATAAAATACTTTTCGAAATCCTCTCTCTAGGGCCAGTTTTTCGAGCGGCGTGTCCGGATCGGTTATGGCAACAAAATGATGGCCGGGGAGCTTGGTTTGAGAGCTTATTTTATCCCAAAAATAATAGAACAAAAACATTGTCTCAATTGTTGTGCCTGACTTACTGGAAATGATAAAGAAAGATTTATCGATATTAATTCTTTTTTCAACAGCATAAACTGCAGCCGGATGTGTGCTGTCTAAAACTATAAGTTCCGGATGACCCGAAGCACTTCCGAAAACCTCCCGATAAACTTCCGGAGATAAACTTGAACCCCCCATACCGCACAACACAACATGGGAGTAGGATTCAGCTTTTACGTCATCACGGAAAAAATGAAAATCATCCAATTTTTCAGGCATATTTTCGGGTAGGTTCAGCCAACCAAGGCGGTCGATTATTTCATCTTGCAGAGATGAAAACCAAAGAGATGGATCTTTTGCCCGAAGTCTATCGACAACATTTTCTTTCTGCCATAAGAACAATCTTTTTTTGACTTTGTCTTGAAATCCCTGAAAATTAAAAACGATACTTTTCATCTCTTCAAAGACTCCCTAATGAAATTCAAGGCCCCTCCCTCCAGGAGATAAAACCTCTGTCGCTCAGACACCTCCAGCAAAGTGATCATTCTCTTACCCCCTATATCAACCGGAATTTCAACATCGCCCCGCGTTAAACGTTCACGCACATCGGGAAACATCACTTTGGTACCGGCCTGGACGGCTTCATAATCACCCGGATTCCTAAATGTGAGCGGCAGAATACCGAAATTACAGAGATTCGCCTTATGGATCCGGGCAAAACTTTTCACGATCTTAGCCCGGACACCCAAAAATCGCGGCGCTAGGGCCGCATGCTCACGGCTAGAGCCCTGACCGTAATTCTCACCTCCAACCACAACGGCATTGCCTGCATCTTTGCATTTTTTGTGAAATTCAGGATCGACCGGGAAAAACACATACTCACTGATGGCCGTGATATTGGATCTTAGGGGAAGTATTGTATTCCCAGCGGGCATAATTGTATCCGTTGTGATATTATCGCCAACCTTTAATACGACTTTAGCGGAAAGTCTCTCTTCCAAGGCATCCAGATCGGGAAACGGCTTGATGTTTGGACCACGTATAATCTTTATCTTTTTTTTCTCGTCCTTCCCCAAAGGGCCGATCAAACAGGCCTGATCTACGAGGTAGTGTTTTGGCTCCTGAATAACAGGATATTCCATCTCTTTATCAAGATCACGAGGATCAAAGATTTTGCCTTTGAGTGCGGCGGCAGCGGCCGTCTCAGGAGAACAAAGATAAACCTGATCTCCCTTTGTCCCGGAACGCCCGGGAAAGTTCCTGGGAACCGTCCGCAGACTGATCTGTCCGGTTCCAGGTGCCTGCCCCATGCCAATGCATCCCAGACAGCCCGGTTCACTGATCCTTGCACCGGCATGGACGAGTGCCACAATTCCGCCGTGGTTCATCACATTCTCAAGAATATGCCGGCTGCCGGGATTGACATGCATGGCCGTATCAAGATGAACCATGCGCCCCTCCAGCATCTTGGCCACCACCATTAAATCACGGAATCCAGAGTTGGCACTGCTTCCGATTATAACCTGATCGACTTTTTTTCCCGCGACATCTTTTACAGGAACTACTTTTCCAGGTGAAGAAGGAAGTGCAATTAAAGGCTCCACGGTAGATAGGTCTAATTCCTCATTCTCATCATACTCCGCATCCTCATCGGCTAAAAGTTCGATCCATGTCTCTCCACGCCCATGAGCTTCAAGGTAATTTTTTGTGATCTCATCTGAGGGAAATACGGATGAGGTCGCCCCCAATTCGGCACCCATATTACCGATAACCATCCTGCCCGATGCCCTCAGGTTTTTGACTCCGGGCCCATAATACTCAATAATCTTTCCCACTCCACCCTTGACATCAAACCGACGGAGCATTTCCAAAATCACATCCTTAGCACTTACCCAAGGTGGAAGCTTTCCAGTAAGTCTCACTCCCAGTATTTTTGGACAGGGAAGACAGTAGGGTTGGCCGGCCATGGCCATGGCCACATCCAACCCACCGGCTCCTATAGCCAACATGGACACACCCGCTGCTCCAGGCGTGTGGCTGTCCGAACCCAAAAGAGTTTTTCCCGGAATCCCAAACTGCTCCATATGAACTTGATGGGATACACCATTACCCGGCCGGCTGAAATGGATTCCGAAACGTCCAGAAGCCGTCTGAAGGAAGCGGTGATCGTCGGCATTTTTGTTATCAGTCTGCAAGAGATTGTGGTCCACATACTGGACCGAAAGCTCTGTTTGAATTTCGTCCAGTCCT